>NZ_VFYP01000003.1:300000-417976 GCF_006443685.1 Rhizobium glycinendophyticum
GCTCGTTAACCTTATTTAGCTATTTCTGCAGACGCACGATGCCTGTGCCCGGGAGAGCAATTCGAGCTCGATCTTCACGCAGCAGGACCAGTCGATGGCAGTTATCACCTTCGCCAATACCAAGGGCGGCGCCGGCAAGACGACAGCAGCGCTTCTTCTTGTGACCGAACTCCTTCATCGCAAATACCGGGTCTGCGTCATCGACGCCGATCCGCAACGTTGGTTCTCGCGCTGGTATGAAGGCGCATCGCTGCTTCCCAATTTCACGATCGAGACCTACGTCTCCACGTCGACGATCCACAAAATCATCCACGAGCGCCGCAGTCAGTGGGACTTCGTCATCGTCGACCTGCCTGGCATCCAATCGCCGCTCCTCGCGTCTGCCGTCGGGCTGTCGGACCACGTCCTCGTCCCGATCCAGGGCTCGAGCATGGACGCCCAAGGTGGCGCACAGGTCCTCGACATGCTGCGCTATCTCGACCGCAAAGCCGGGATCTGCATACCCCACTCCGTCGTCCTGTCCCGGGTCAACCCAATGATTACCACACGATCGATGCAGGCGGTGAAACGCCTGCTGACGCAGCAGGAAATCCATGTTCTCGACACGCCGATTGCCGAAAGAGCGGCCTTCCGCGAAATGTTCGACCTCAGCCGCCCCCTACGCCGCCTTGATGACCTTCCTGGCCGTAACGTCCAGAAGGCGGTTACCAACGCGTCCGATTATGCCGATGACGTCCTCGCCCTAGTAGCGCCCGGTCTCGCCAGCAAATCAGGCCCTCTGAGCAACCGAACATATACACCCATCGAAACGGCTGCGTGAACAGCGCCGAAGCGGTGGAACTTTACCGTCGCCAATTGGTTGGATGCCGAGCCTAGGAGCGATCTTCGGCCGGCAGAGCCCGCCGTTCATATTGCGACATAAATGTCGCTGCTGCATTTCTGCCCGATAACACCGGTAACGTTCCTCTTGAGGACCACCGGCTTAAGTCGATGTGTTCGCCACATCATCAAAGGGGTAGCAGTATGACGAAAGACCGCAGGCAGCCGCAGCAACGCACCATATTGTCGCCATATTTGCTGCGACTTCCGCTCCGTCCACAGGCCGAATTGTCATCCCCAAGTCCTTTGATTTTCATCCCAGAGCCGAGAGAAATGGTTCAATTTGAGACTGTTTATGGGTACTCAGGGTTGAAAATGCGAGATAGAACACGTTTTGCACGGCCGAGAAATCGGTTGGCAAGATGTTGTTCGCACTTCAGCTTTTCAATCGATTGTGATGCACGACGTGGCCCAAAAATGCTGCACAACAACAATTTGCCTAGAATTTTCGCGGCGGCGCAACATCTTGACACCTCAGGCGTTCTCTCGGAACATCGGGTCACAAGCTAGTGAACGACAAACCTCACGCTGAGGCTAAGAGCGTTTCAGAGAATTTGTGGCATTGTCGGAAGATTGGAGCTGCAATGGAGAACACTGGCAAAATCCGGGTTCTAGTGTTGGACGAAAATCCCGTCTTGGTCGATGGGCTGAATTTCCTCGTCAACTCGACACGGCAACTGGCGGCACTCGCCTTGACCAATCGGGACCAACGACTGCAAGACGCCGTCAAGCGGCTTGAACCCGACGTCATCGTGGCAGACCCCGTTCATCTGGATCGGACGCTGGAAGACTGCGAGATGCAACTGCAGGATCTGCGGGCGCGGGCTAAGCTGATCGCCTATTGCGACATCCGCGATTCACTTCCAGGCGAGAGCTATGTAACCCGCGGCTACAGTGGTGTAGTCACGAAGTCGGTCGCAAGCCCCCGGCTATTGAGGGCCATCAAGAGCGTACATGCCGGGGACGTGGTCATCGATGAAGCAGTGCTTGCCATCTCGGATCCGCCGCCGAACGCTCTCGCCACCGGCTCGCGCAAACTGTCCATGAAGGAGGAATTCGTCCTCCGCCATGTGGCGCTCGGCAAAGCAATGAAGGAGATTGCAGCCGACATCCAGCTGAGCGCCAAGACGGTTGAGACATACAAATATAGAGCCACAAAAAAACTCGATCTGCGGACGAGATCAGATATAGTTAGCTACGCCATGAGCGTTGGTTGGCTTCAGCATTAATATATATGACATTTATACTACAGGAGCCGCGGTCAATCGATCGCGGCTTATTTTTTGGGCTAAATTCTAATATTTATGCATTCTGACAATTTGCTGACTTTGTCAGGAAAAATCCTGACATCACTCCAGTTTTCCTGACTTTGATCTCGGACCGAGACCTGCCAATCCTAGCGCCGACATTAACAGGTGTTAACCAAAGGCGGGTCCGTGAGCGGGCCTGCCTCCAGGACAAGAGGCAGAAATGGCTAGGATCAGCGTTTTCGGAATCGGATATGTCGGCGTGGTGGCAGCCGCCTGCCTGGCAAAGGACGGACATGAAGTAGTGGCTGTTGATATCGACCCCGCAAAGGTCGACACGATCAATCGCGGCAAGACGCCCATCGTTGAGAAAGGCCTGGAGCCACTGATCGAGATGACGGTGGCAAGCGGCAAGCTTCGCGCCACGCTCGACATCGATGAGGCCATCGCTGCGACCGATTTGTCCTTCGTCTGCGTCGGCACGCCAAGCGCTCCAGACGGTTCCGTTGGCCTGACCTATGTGATCAAGGCGTGCGAAGCCATCGGCGCGGCAATCGCCCGCAAGGACGGCTTCCACTCCGTAGTGGTCCGATCCACCATCGTACCGGGCACCATGGACAAGGTCTGCATCCCCGCGCTGGAAGCTGCAACAGGCATGATCGCCGGGAAAGACTTCGGCGTGGGTTACTACCCGGAATTCCTGCGCGAAAGCACAGCGATCGAAGATTACTACGATCCGGGCCTGATCGTCTTCGGTGCAATCGATGAAAAGACGGACGCTATACTGCACGAGATCAACTCGGGTCTTCCCTGCGTCTGCCACTCTGTACCGCTCGCGACCGCCGAGATGATCAAATACACCAGCAACTCCTGGCGCGCGGTCAAAGTGACCTTTGCCAACGAGATCGGCAATATCGCCAAGGCTTGTGGCGTTGACGGCCAGCAGGTGATGAAGATCCTGTGCTCGGACCTCAAGGTCAACATCTCCCCCTACTTCATGCGCCCGGGCTTCGCCTTCGGCGGCTCGTGCCTCCCCAAGGACGTGCGTGCGCTTCGCCACCTGGCCAAGGAAGCCCATGTCGAAAGCGCGCTGCTCGACGCGGTTCTCGAAGCCAACGAAGCCCAGATCGACCGCGCCGAAACCATGGTCTCCCAGATGGGCGGCCAGACGATCGGCATGGTCGGCATCAGCTTCAAGACCGGCACGGACGACCTGCGCGAGAGCCCGCTCGCAAGCCTCGCATCGCGCCTGATCGACAAAGGTTACGATCTCAAGATCTACGACCCCTTCGTTCAGCAGGCCTATGCAGAGGGCATGAGTGGCGCCGGGCGCGGTAATGATACCGCAATCGACCTGAAGAACCGCCTGGTCGAGGAGCTGAACGACCTGATCGACACCTCTGACGTGATCCTGGTCGGCAATCACTATGCCGAAGCCATGCCGGCCTTGCAGAAGTCGAGCGACACGATCCCCATGGTCGACCTTCTGCGCATCAGCCCCGGCATCCGCTCGTCGGGAACCTACCAGGGTATTTGCTGGTAAGGAGCGCCCCGATGCTGGCCCACGTCATCTATCTCCTGTCCATGACGATCCTCGCACTCAGCGTGCCGCATCCGACCGTCAACGCGGTTTCCGGTACTCTGATCACCGTTGGTCTTATTGGAGCCTGGCGTTATGCCTGGGCCGGGATCAACCTGGCGCGGGCCGCCTATTTCCTCAACTTCGCCTATCCCCGGCGGCGGCGTCTCGCAGCCGAGGCCTATACCGCTCGCGGCCTCAAGGATCACGCCTATTTCCTCGTGACGACCTACAAGATCGCCCCGGAAATCTCGACGCGCGTCTACCGCTCCATTTTCGAGGCCGCCTACAACGCAGCTGGCGGAGCGACCATCGTCGCTTCGATTGTCGACGAAGCCGATGCCCGGCTTATCCGCCGGGTGATGGAATCGGTTGCCGCTCGCCATCCCGGCAGCAATGCCATGGTCGGCCTGAAGATCGACAAGATCGCAGGCACCGGCAAGCGCGATGCGCTGGCAACCTCCTTGCGCTCGATCGCCAAGCTGAACCCAGGTCGCAATGATATCGTCGTCTTCGTCGATGGAGACAGCTGCGTGCCGATCGATGTTGTCGACCGCAGCTTGCCTTTCTTCACCGATCCCAGCGTCGGCGCCGTGACCACGGACGAGCTTAGCGACACGCAAGGGGGACGCCTGTTCCGCGACTGGTTTGACCTGCGCTTCTCCCAGCGCCACGTCATGATGTCGTCGATGTCGCTGAGCGAGCGCGTTCTGACCCTGACGGGCCGCATGTCGATTTTCCGTGCCAGCCTTGCCACCGACCCCGGCTTCGTCGAGCTCGTGCGCCACGACTTCATCGACCATTGGCGTCTCGGCCGGGTGAACTTCCTCACCGGCGATGACAAGTCGACCTGGTTCTGGCTTCTGCAGCGCGGCTACAAGATGCTCTATCTGCCGGATCTCTGCACGCTGTCGATCGAGACGCAGCCTTACCCCAGCTTCTTCGGTTCGGCGATCGTGTTGATGACCCGCTGGTTCGGCAACATGCTACGCACCAATGGCCGGGCGCTTGCCCTGCCCGCCTCGCAGATCGGCTACTTCACCTGGTGGTCCGTCTTCGACCAGGCGCTGTCCATCTGGACGACGCTTGCAGGTCCCGCCAGCATCCTGCTCGCCGCCGCCTTCGTCAGCCCCTGGATCCTGCCCATCTACTTCGCCTGGGTCATGTTCACCCGCTACAGCTTCTGCACCATCATCATGGCGTTCCGCGGCCGCAGCTTCCCCGTCACCTTCCCCTTCCTGCTCTATTTCAGCCAGGTCGGCGGGGCCGTGGTCAAAAGCTTCATCCTCTTCCGCCTCGACCGCCAGAAATGGACTCGCCAGACCACTTCCGGTGCCGGCAAGCCCGTCCCCGTCGGCCAGCGCTGGCGCGCCCTCAGCTCCACCTACATGCACTGCCTTGCCCTCGGATGGCTCATCCTCGGCGTGGCCTATGTCGGCAATATCATCTAACCGCGAAAGATCGAGATCATGGACATCGATACGAAAGCCGCCCGCGACCCCGCTTCCAAGCCTCTTGCGCAGCAGCCCAGCAATTTCCCGGTCCTGCTGGACAATGGAACCGAGCACCCGAAGACCAATATTCCCTTCGCCGCCATCATCGACGGGCGTCATTTCAGCGGCCAGAGCATCTCGCTTGTCTCGGCTACGGTCTCCGGCCTGGCCGGCCCCGAGCTTGAGGGGAAGGAACGTATCGCTGTCCTTCGTTTCGATTTCGACGGCTATACCGTCTCCCTGCAAGTCGATGTCCGCATCAATCGCACCCATGCGGAAACCGGCGAATTGCGCCTCGATTTCCTGGAACCAACCGGCGAGCATCTGCCGACGCTCCGCTACCTTTTGAACAGCTACATCGCGGGCGACATCACCTCGCTCGACGGCATCATCAGCCTGCGCGAACGGGCAGCCGTCGCAGGTGGCAAAAAGCAGACCGGCCCAGCCACCTTGGGCAACTTCATCGGCCGCACGGTGAAGGTGGTAGCGACAGTCGCGCTCAGCCTGACGCTCGCTGTCGTTGCCGCCAAGCTGGTCTACGAACGGGTCTTTTCCAAGGAAGTGCAGCAACTGGCCGTCCTCTCCACCGGAGGCCAGGCCCTTCGAGCCGTAGCGAGCGGCCAGATCTCCTATCTCAACCTCGGCGCCAAGCGCGGCGAAGTTCTCTACACGCTGCAGTCGATCTCGGGCACCACACTCAGCATCAATATGCCCTGCGACTGCAAGGTACTGCCGATGAATGCCGGTGAAGGCTCGACGGTCATGGCCGGCGACACCATCGTCGAAATCATCGACCGGGCAACCGCTCCGGTGGTTCAGGCCGTCGTGACCTCAGAGCAGGCAAAACAGCTGGTCGCCGGCGACATCGCCGAACTCAGCCTTGCTGACGGCCAGGTGGCTTTCGGCACGCTCGCCCGTGACGCTCAGGCACTGAAGCCGGTCGGCAACCAGGGTGAGGTCAGAGCCCTGATCGCCCCCCAGGCCGATCTCGGTGAGGCGGCCATCGGTGCGCCGGTCTCAGTCCGCATCATCAACAAGCACATCTTCGCCGTAAGGCAGAAGGTCGCTCAGTGGTTCGACACCAAGTCGACAAACTGATCGGCCCGTCGAGGCAGACTATCCGCAATCACTCCAACGAGTTTTCAGGAGCAGCCATGCAAGACGTTCACCCACTCATTCTCTGCGGCGGCATCGGCACGAGGTTATGGCCTCTTTCGCGGACGGAGCATCCCAAGCAGTTCCAGCGCATCGACGGCAATTCGGAAACGACGTTTTTCCACGCCACCGTCGAACGCCACCGCGCCCCCGGTTTCGCCGACCCGATCGTTGCTGTCAGCAGCGCCCATGTCGCGACCGTCCTGCAGCAGCTGGACGATATCAAATGCTCGGCGCGCGTCATTGCGGAGCCGATCTCCCGCAACACCGGCCCCGCCGTTCTTGCGGCAGCGCTGACGCTCGCCAAGACCGATCCGGCCTCGCTGATCTGCGTCATCCCCTCTGACCACATCGTCAAGGGTGACCTGCCGGCCAACGTCCTGGCTGCCCGCAAGGCGGCAGAGCAAGGCCATATCGTGCTCTTCGGCGTCCCCCCGGAATATCCGGAAACCGGCTACGGCTACATCGTCGACGGTGGCGAACTGGAAGAGCTGACCTGCGCCCGCAAGGTCTCGAGCTTCATCGAAAAACCACCGGTCGAAGTCGCGACCGCGTTGATTGATGCCGGCGGTGCCTATTGGGCCTCTGGCATCAGCCTCTTCAGGGCCGATGTGCTTATCGAGGAATTCAAGCGTCTCGACCCGACCACCTATGATGCGGTCAAGTCCTCGCTGGAGCTCGCCCGCCAGTCGGAATACGCCATCTATCTGAATGCCGAGGCGCTGATCCCGGCAGCCAATCTGCCGACCGAATCCATCGTGTTCGAACACTCCCCGCGCACCGTGATCGCGCCACTGCTTGTTGCCTGGAGCGATGTCGGAGCATGGAACGCGCTGCACCACATTGCCGAGAAGGATGACGAGGGCAACGTGCTGAGCGGCGACGTGATCAGCATCGACACCCGCAATTCCTATGTCCGCGCCTCCGGCAAGCTGGTCGCGGTCGTGGGCATGGACGACGTGGTCGTTGTCGATACCGATGACGCGCTTCTGATCACCACCCGTGACAAGGCTCAGCAGGTCAAGCAGATCGTCAAGAAGCTCGAAACGATCAAACGCCGCGAGCTCGCACAGCACATGCGCAACCAGATGTCCTGGGGCGAAGTTCGCCGCGTCCAGAGCGGCCCCGGCTATGAGCTGCGGATGATGACCCTGCGTCCCGGCACCATGCTTCCCATGACCGAAAACCCGGTGGCGCACCGCATGGTAACGGTTACCGCCGGTTCTGGACTGCTGAAGACCGGCGCTGTGACCCGGCCCCTGCGTGTGGGTGACAATTTCGAAGTCGCCGCAGGCCATAACGCCGTCATCTATTGCGGCCCGGAAGTCGAAATGCAGCTGGTCGAAGTGGTTTGCGAGGTCGCCGAGGAAACCGTCGACGCTCCGGTCGCTCTGCAACTCGTCCATAGCTGAGGAAAACCGATGCGAAAGGGCCTTCCCATTCTCCTGGCGCTCATGATGGCGTCGACCGCTGTCGGCGCCCGCGCCGAAAGCATCGGGCACGCGGATCTCGCGCGTCTCAACGAGACGGTGGGCGCGATCGGTCGTCGTCTGGCCGATCCGGATGCCCGCAAGTCAGACGCGAGTTCGCTTCTGAATGGTCGTCTGGCCGGCATCGGCGCCAAGAGGCAATGGCAGGCTCCGACCTTCGACACCCTCGCGGGAAAGCCGACGCTGCACACGATACCGGTTGATTTCATGCTGGCGCAATTGCGCCTGCAGACCGGGGGCAAGTTTGCCCCAAATGCCCACAAGGCGATCGCGAACGGAGCAGCGCCTGCGCTCTTCATTCGCGGTGGCGCCATGTCGCTCGATGAACTGGCGAAGCTGGCCGCCGAACAGCATCCGGGCGCCATCGAGCGGCGGGGTGATGCCTTTATCGCACATTGGCCGATCGTCATCTGGTCTGATGCTGGTCTCGTTCTGAGCGAAGGTCAGCAACTGGAACTGTCTACCGGCGAAGGCGCATTCGTGCTAAATTCCGGGCTCTTCACCATCGACCGGGCAAGCCTGAGCTCGACCCCGGAGAAGAATACCATCCTGCCCGAATTCCGGCCCTTTCTCGCAACGGCGATGACCGGCGCTGTTCAGGCCCGCGAAGCGCGCTTCTCCAATCTCGGCTATGGCGAGACAGGCGTAACAAGCGGTCTTTCTATCATCGGAGCGGCGCTTTACCCCGCGAAGATGCGCTCAAGCTTCAGCGACAGTAGCTTCGTCGGGCTAAACTCCATGAGCCTCGAAAATGCCCGCGACATCGCCATCGTCGGCAATCGTTTCCAGGACATGCTGGGGCCAGCCATCGCCATGAGCGGTGTCACGAACAGCCAGATCCTCGGCAATGTGATGATGGGCACCAAAATGGCGCAGGCTATCGACGTGCAGAACCGCACCTCTGACGTCGAGATCATCGGCAATGTGGTTCTCAACAATCGCGGCAGCGGCATCTTTGTTGCGAATGAAACCAGCGATGTGACCATCGAGTCGAACCTTCTCTCGGGCAACGGCCGCGGGGGCGTCTCCGTCGTGCGCAGCGCCTGCATCGACATCTCCCACAATGTCATTGTTTCCAATGCCCAGGTCGGCATCAAGATCCGGGCAAGCGATGCGCTCAGCCTCTCCGGCAACGATCTGATCGCCAATGCCGGCGCGGGTATCTCGGTCATCGACCAGCAGAAAGACTCGCTGATATCCGTGGCAGACAACGCCTTCTCGGCCAACAAATCCGGCCTCTATGGCGGTTCCGCCAGCGAAGTGGCGCTGAATGCCAATGATTTCGCCGGCCAGTCACCCATCCTGCTCGACGGCGAATTCGCCAGTTACGTGCCGGAACTTCTCCGCATGTCCTCCTCGCCCGAGGGTGCGCCACAAGCTTTCACCATCCACCCCAACGCAACGTCGACAACCGGGCGCGCGTCCCGGCCCGACTGCAAGACTGGGAGCTAGTTCATGGTCTTCTCCTCCGAGACTTTCCTCTTCCTCTTTTTACCCTTGTTCCTGTCGGCCTATTACCTGACGCCGGAACGCCTGCGGTCATGGACGATCCTCATCGGCTCCTACATCTTCTACTGCTGGTGGCGCGCCGACTTCCTGCTGCTTTTCATCGCCGTCACAGCCTGGGCCTATGGCTGCGGCCTGTTGATCGATCGATGGGAAGGCCAGGCCCGCGCCAAGACGACGCTCGTCATCGGCGTCATCGGCTGCCTGATCGTGCTCGGCATCTTCAAGTACCTGAACTTCTTCATGGACAGTTTCGCGGCTCTGATCGGCACGACGCCGGAAGAGCTCGGTTACCACTGGCAACTGATCCTGCCGATCGGCGTATCCTTCTACGTCTTTCACGCCATCGGCTACATCGTCGACGTCTACCGCAAGGATACGCCGGCAACGCGCAGCTTCGTCGACTTCGCCGCCTTCATGGCCCTCTTCCCGCACATGATCGCCGGCCCGGTGCTGCGCTTCCGCGACCTGACCGACCAGTTCATCAAGCGCGAGCATTCGCTGCCGATCTTCACGTCCGGCCTCTACATCTTCACCATCGGTCTCGCCAAGAAGGTGCTGATCGCCGACACAGTCGCCCCGATTGCTGATCAGGCCTTCTCAATGGCCAATCCGACGGCCGTCGAATCCTGGCTCGGCGCCATCGCCTACATGCTGCAGCTCTATTTCGACTTCTCCGGCTATTCCGACATGGCGATCGGTCTGGCGCTTATGATGGGCTTCCGCTTCAAGCAGAATTTCAACACGCCCTATCTCAGCCTGTCGATCACCGAATTCTGGCAGCGCTGGCACATCAGCCTCTCTACCTGGCTGCGCGACTATCTCTACATCCCGCTCGGCGGCAATCGCAAAGGCTCCGCCCGCACCTATGTGAACCTCTTCCTGGTGATGCTGCTGGGTGGCCTCTGGCATGGTGCTGCTTGGACCTACGTTATCTGGGGTGCCTGGCACGGTGGCTGGCTGGCGGTCGAACGCTACACCGGCTGGGCCAAGAAGGCACCGCCGCGCCTGATTTCCCTGCCGTTCACCCTGCTGCTGGTACTGATCGGCTGGGTAATGTTCCGGGCGGCAAGTGTCGAGGGAGCGTTTACGGTCTATGGCGGCATGCTTGGTCTGAACGGGATCGCGCCCGGCATCGAATTCCTGGCCAACGTCACCCGCGAAAACATTCTCTTCCTGGTCCTGGCGATCCTCGCAGTCTGCGGCGAGCCCTATTTCAAGAAGCTGACCGATGCCGAAATCTCGGCGGAAGCGCACGGCTTCGAGGTGACCGGCAACGGCATCGCCGTCGCCCGCCCCTCGCTCGCCTATCCGATCGCCATGAGCCTGCTTCTCGTGGTCACGGTCGCCCGGCTTTCCGAGCAATCGGTCTCGCCCTTCCTCTACTTCCAGTTCTGACGGGAGATTGAACATGGCCAACCTTCGCCAGCATACCGCAACCCTGCTGCTACCGACGGTCTTCTTCGGTTACGCGATCTATGCCAACTCGACCATGCTCTTCGCCCCACCGGCGGATGCTAAGGGAGGCAAGATCAACGATCTGTCGCTCTCCTATGTTATTGACGGCGAGGCGACCCGGGATCTCGACGCGCTCTACAAGAGTGAACTGCCGCACCGCGATCCCGCCGTCGGCGTGATCGGCAATGCCCGCTATGCATTGCTCAATTCCGGCCGCAAGGGCGTTATCGTCGGCGACGAGGGCTGGTTCTTCACTGGCGAAGAGTTCAAGCGCGTAAAGCCCGCCGACATCGACAGCGCCGTCGCGAAGATCGACGAAGTCAGGGCAAAGCTGGCAGAAGCCGGCGTCCAGTTGGTCATGGTCCCGCTGCCGGCAAAGTCCGACGTTTATGCCGAGCACCTGCCGGAAGTCATGCGTTCCGACGCAATGCAAGTCGCCTATTCGGACTTCTCAACTGCCTTGAAGGCAAAGGGTATGACTGTTGTCGATACCCGGGAAGCCATGCTTGCCGCCAAGCCGTTCGGCGAGCTCTTCCTGAAGTCCGACACGCACTGGACACCCACCGGTGCAAAGATTACCGCCGAGGCCGTCCAGTCGACGATACAGAAATCCGGAATCTCGCTGCCGTCCGCAACGGTTACGGAAAGCTGGGAGGCACCGGTCGACATATGGGGTGACTTGACCACCTACATCACCTCGCCGGCATATGCGCCGCGTGTTGGTCTCAAGCAGGAGAACATCCCGATCTACCGCACGGCGGTAAACGCTGATGCAGCCGGCGCTGATCTATTCGGCACGGAGACGAAAGTCCCGGTCATGCTGGTCGGCACCAGCTACAGCGCCAATGAAAACTGGTCCTTCGTCGATTTCCTGCGCCAGTCGCTGACAGCTGATGTGGTCAATGTCGCGAAAGAGGGCCTGGGTCCTGGTGTGCCGATGATGGATCTTCTCGCAGGCACGGCGCTTGAAGATACCCAGCCGGACGTTGTCGTCTGGGAGTTCCCCATTCGCTACCTCGGCACGTCGACCCTGTGGGAGCGCAAGGGCCAGAGTGGTGGCGGCGGCCATCACGGCGGCGTGGGAGACAGCAATGTCTGATCGCGCCCAGAAACGCCCGTTCCGCAGCACCATGCTCCTGGCCTTGTTTGGCGGCCTGCTCGTCGCAGCCGCTCCGGCAGAAGCGGTCACACCTTTGTTTCCGTCGAAAAAGATCGAAAAGGTGAAGCCGGTCCGGAAGAAGACCATGGGTCCTGCCTCGCATCTGCCGCTCGCGCTGCAGGCGACGCGCAAGAACCTGCTCGCTGGAAAGCGCGTGACCTATCGACAGCTCCAGGCGCTGGCCGATGCCGGTGATGGCGTCGGCGCCTTCAAGCTAGCGGAACGGATCCAGAGCCAGGGCAATCCGAAGCTGGCCTCCGATGCGCTCCACTATTATTCGCTCGCTGCCTTCGACGGTCGTGGCTACGCCGTGCGTCACATGTTGAACATCCTGGCCGACGACCAGGTGCAATTGTCGCCATCGCATCTGTCAAGCGCCGAGGCCGCACTTCGAAGCCAGGCCAAGAAGGGAAACGAGATCGCTGTCGAGGGGCTCATCAAGTTCTACAGCCAGGGCCGCCCTTTTGGTGAAAAGCGTGGCGAACTGGAAGCGCTGCTCGCGTCCGGCGCCGGCAAGAAGAACGGCGACACCGCCTTTCGCATGGCAGTGATGCTGCTGTCCCAACCCAGCCGAACGCCTGAACAGACCGAGCAGGCCGCCCGCTATCTCGGCATCGCCCGCGACAAGGGCAGCGTCGGAATGAAGGCAGCAGCGAGCAATCTGCTTGCGCAACTGACTGAGCCGGCCACCGGCACCAACGCGGAGGTTCAACAATGACCAGAACACGCAAAAACGCCTATCTCTTCGGCACGGCCCTGTCCGTGCTGAGCCTCGGCATGTCGATTGATGCTTTCGCAGCCAGTCTCGAAACAACGGGCAAGGAAGCCGGGACCGTCGAATCCGGTTTCGGTTGCAGCGGGTTGGAAGACGTGTCCGAACTCCAGATGATCGAGGGCAAGGATGGCATGTTCTTCCGTATCCTCGCCGACATGCGCTTGCAGCACGCCTTCACCGACCAGACGGTGGACCATCTGGCAGCTATGGCGAAGGCGCTTGAAAAGAGCGGCACGACGCTGATCTATGTCCCGCTCCCGACCAAATCGCAGGTTCTGCCAGAACTGGTTCCGGCCCGCGCCTCGCTCTACGGCTTCGACGCCAACATTGCTGCTGAAATCTACGACGACGTCGTGCGCCGCCTGGAGGCCAAGGGCGTCGCATCAGTAGATATCGCTACACCGATGCGGCAGAACAACAAGAACCAGTTCGGCGAGTACGCCTTCTTCCAGGCCGACTTCCACTGGACTGCTCATGGCGCCGGCATCGCGGCAAAGGCGATCGCTGACAAGATGAAAGCGCTTCCGGCCTATGAAGGTATCAAGCCGGTGGGCTTCACCATGCAGGAGATCAAGCCAGAGCCGGAATTTTCCAGCATGCGCGAACTGCTGCAAAAGCACTGCATATCAAATGTCCCGACGGTAACGGCCCACGCTTATGAAGCGGTGCGCGAAGAGGCGAGCGCCGATGCCGGCTCCATGGATATCTTCGGCGGCGGTGACGAGGCCACCATTGCCCTGATCGGCACCAGTTACTCCGATAAGCCGATCAGCAATTTTGCCGGCTATCTCGAACACTGGACCGGCATCCCGGTCGACAACTATTCGATATCGGGCGGCAACCAGTTCGGCTCGATCCTCTCCTACATCACCTCGCGTGAATTCCAGGAGCAGCGTCCGCGCTTCATGATCTGGGAAAACCCGATCTACAACAATCTCGGCCAGTATGGAGCAGCTCCCTGGGCTGAGATTGTCGCAGCATCGCTCGGCGACTGCGGTAAGACCTTGGACGTCAAACCGGTAGACGAAAAGACCGTGGCCGGCGACCTGTCATCGCTGAAGCTCTCCGGCGACGACGTTCTGCTCGCCGATATCGGCAGCGATGTCAGCCGAAACGTCACCTTCACCTTCACCGGCGCGGACGGCACCGTCCGCACGCGCTCCATGGAACGCGGCGATCGCTTGCGGGCGACCGGTCGCTACTTCCTCTCACTTGGCGGGATCCCGGCTGATGCATTCGGCAAGGTTTCCGTCTCATTCGATGCCCCGGTCGGCGATACGACCGCCCTTTCGGTCTGCAAGACCAAAACAGGAGAACAATCATGAAGACCTTCAACACCTCCGTCCTGGCTCTCGCTTCGATTGCAACGACGCTCGCCTTCGGCGCGCCCGCATCTGCTGACGATGGCGGACTCTATGCCAAGCCCCTGGATCCGAACTCGGCCTTCGTCCGTGTTATTGCCCCCGGCGCGTCGAGTGCCACCGTCAGCTCCAGCTCGTTCAACCAGCTTTCCGACGGCGTCTCCCCTTATGTCGCTGTTGCCCCCGGTGACATTCCGGTCACCGCCAGCGGTGGCCAGGGCAGCGTCAAGGCGGCAGCCGGCAAGTTCTACTCCGCCATCCTCACCGACAGCGGTCTTGTCACCATCGAGGACGACATGACCAAGAACCCGTCCAAGGCGACGCTCAGCCTCTACAATCTGACAGAAAAGGCCGACATCGATCTTTTCGTACCGCAGGCTGGCGCCGAAGCAGTCTCCGACGTGGATAGCGGTGCTTCGAAGTCCGTGGCGCTCCGAGCCCCGCTGAATGTCGATCTCGTCGTACGCGAGGGGGACAAGGAGATCGCCAAGCTCGACAAGATCGAGTTCAAGCGGCTCGCCGGGGTCACCGTCGTCGTCACAGGCACAGGCGACAAGGTCGATGCCGTCGCCGTGCCCAGCACCATTTCTCGCTAATTCGTAAAGACAGGTTCCGGAGGTTTATCATGACGATTGCAAGACTGGCGAAATCGCTGCTGATGGCAGGCGTGATGACGATAACCGCCGGAACGCCTGGGAGAAGTGAGCCCATCGACGTCCGGTTCACGCCGCCGGACGTCGCACTACCAAAGGCGCCGATCTGCAGCGCGCCCGTGCGCGATGAGGACATGATCGCCGACTGGACCGCATGGGATCGCAAAAAGCTTCCCAAGCGGGAAGTCTACACCATCACGCGAGACATGAACCGGTTGCGCGACGTCGACGCCCGCCGCTTCGAACCGATCATCACGCGCGTCCAGGAACTGCTGCCGACGGTCAAGCCCAGCTATGGC
Source organism: Rhizobium glycinendophyticum (assembly GCF_006443685.1). Taxonomy (NCBI): domain Bacteria; kingdom Pseudomonadati; phylum Pseudomonadota; class Alphaproteobacteria; order Hyphomicrobiales; family Rhizobiaceae; genus Peteryoungia; species Peteryoungia glycinendophytica. The sequence continues at coordinate 315,055 of NZ_VFYP01000003.1, forward strand.
GAGAAGGACGCCCTGTTCGACAAGGTCAAGCTGATGATCGCCATGGGACAGAGTGACCAGGTGAGCAAAGATGGTCTGGTGCAGAAGCTGCTGGACATGGGCGGCCACCCCGCCGGGTCACTGAACACGCTGGCTGATCTCCTAATTGACGGAAAAGGCATCGCCGCAGACCGCAAGGCAGGCCTGAAGCTGAAGGTCGAAGCTGCTTATGGCGGAAATTCCGACGCGATTCTTGACCTTGCCCGGATGAGCAAGGACGGCGAACAGATCGAAGGCTGGCAAATTGAGCCGGAACTAGCCGTCAACATGGCGTTCGGCACGCTTGTTGGGGTACTCGACGAAGGGATCTGCGATCGCATCGGCCGCGTTGCGCGCGAATATGACGGTGGCGAGATCGTCGTTCAGGACCCGAGCCTGAGCCTGGCCTGGTATCGCTTCGCCGCCGACCTTGGCGATACGACTGCCGCCTGGAAAGTGGCGGAATACAATCTTCTCAGCGAGAAGGTCGTCAAGGACAACGATGTTCTCGTCAAGTATCTGAAGATGGCGGCTGATGGCGGCAACATGTCCGCGATCCTGGAAATGGGTCGTCTCTATGCCGAAGGTGCACTTGTGCCGCAGGACCGGAAGAAGGCCTTTGCCTACTTCCAGGCCGCGGAAAAGCAGGGGAACCAAGCCGGCCTGATCAAGCAGGCGCAGTTGCTGGAGCAGACAAAAGATACTTCGCCGAAGGATGCGGCAGCCTATGAGGAACTCCTGCACAAGCTGATCGACCGGGATGATCCTCCAGCCTGGGCTTTCACCCGCCTTGCCCGCGTCATCCAGGCACGGGACGGTCTTTGGAAATCGGCGTCCGCCGTCCGCCCGCTTCTTGAGGAAGCGGTAAAGCGCGGCGATATCGAAGGCGGCATCGACCTTGCCGAACTTCTCGTGCGAACGGATCTGAAGCCGGCAACGATTGCCCGTTCTGCCGATCTGCTCACCAACGCGACCCATATCAACGGCGACATCAATGCCATTGCCAAGCTCCAGCGCGTCTACCTCTGCGTCGACCCGGCCGGCCCCGATTTCGCGTCGGCCGACTACTGGGCCAACATCGAGGCGGGCGCCGGCAACAAGACGCTGGACCTCGCCCCCGACCAGATCGACCAGTTGCCCGCCCTGAAGGATCCGCTCGTCATTGCCGCGATCCAGACCCAGGCGCTCTACGGTCGCGCGAGTGCGCTGGCGCTCTATCAGCGTTACCTGAAGGGTGCCGGCTATTCCGATCAGGTTCTGAAATTCTGGGCAGAACGCGCCGAAGTTCGTCGTGGCGCGACCGTCGAGGCTGCCCTGCTCGAGTTCAAGCAAAACCTCGAAAAGGGGCAGGTCAACGAAGCAAGACGAACGATCCAGATGTCCGGTGAAGGCATGACGGTGGATGCCGGACTGAGTTTTGCCCGCTTCCTCGTCAAGAATTATTCGAACGATGCGGAAAGCATGGAACTTGCCCGCGAAATCCTCGCTCCTCTTGCCGAAAGCGGCTCGGGCCGTGCGGTTAAACTGCTCGAGGAGGTCAGTGGGTCAGATCTCAATCCACTGTCCTCGCCGCTCGATAACTATGCCGAAATCATGCGGGACCGCGGCGACATGGCCGCCCAGCTTCTGCTTGCGGAAAACGCCAAGAGCGATGCCGACCGCAAGCTCTACTATGACCGGGCGATCAGCACGCAGCGTTGCGACTACGACGACAGCATGGCGCTGGCGGAGTTCGCTCTGCGTCACGAGCCTGAGGACACCCAGCATTGGTTGAACATCGCCTCGCACATTGCCGGTGACGATTCCTGGCGCAAGGTGAAAATCGGCGACATGTATATGGCACTGAAGACGCCGGAAACGGAGAACACCGCCCTCAAACTCTATGCCGAAGCGCGTGAGGGTGGCGAAGCCGCAGCCTTCTACCGCCTCGTCAAACACTACGCCGACAATACCGGCAAGGCTTACGATCCGAACAAAGCGAGCGACATCTTCGTTGATCTGGTGGCCCGTTCCGAGCCGGAAACGGTAACAGACAAGCTGGTCATGCTGTCGAACATGAAGCCCGAAATCCGCCGCATCGTCTCGCAGCGCATCGACATCAAGGATCTCTATCGCAAATCGGCTGAACTCGGCCAACCAGTTGCCATGCGAGAATTGGCAAAAATCCTGCGTGACGACCCGAAGGACAGCAAGGCCGTATTTGCGTCGTTCGATTGGCTGAAAAAAGCCGCGGAAGCAGGAGACGGTGAGGCCATGTTCCTCCTGTCGCAGGCCTATGCCTACGGCTCGGGAACGAAGCCGGCACTGGATGCCGCACAACACTGGATGGCCAAGGCCGCAGAGGCTGGCTATCCGCAGGCAGCCTACGTGCTGAAGCTCAACAAGTCAGGAACGGAGGGTTGATCATTTGACCTATTGCAATCGAACCAGGCTTGCCCTGATCGCGACAACGTCGCTCCTCCTCGTCGGCACCGTCATTGGCGGTGCCTCCAAAGCCGAGGCTGCACAACAGACGTGTTTCACCGCGCCGAAACCCGTGATGAGCCTGGGCTTCGGCAGCCGGTATGAGGCAGCATCGAAGTCTCGCTCGGACCTCGACGAAGAATCGGACGCGAAAGTCACCAAGGCACTGAAACCGATCGACGAGTTCATCCAGGATCTGGCCAAGCAGATCACCAAGGCCGGTTCCGAGAAGGATCTGGTCACACGACGGCTGTACCAACGCTGTGTGATCGAGAACGTTTACACATGGGCCAAGGCCGATGCCTTGAACGACATGCGCACTGCGAACGCCAAGCTGTCTATCCCCTCCCGCGTTGGCGGCATCGCGATTGCTTATGCCGAAGCACGTAATCAGGTACCGGGACTGGGCGACAAGCAGCGGACCATCGAAGCCTGGCTTCTCAAGCGCGCACGCGAGACGGTCTATTTCTTCGACAACGAGGCCACCAAAGGCGCATCCCGCAATAATCTCCGTGCCTGGGCAAGCCTCGGCGTGGGCGAAGTCGGCATCCTGACGGAAGACCGTGCGCTGGTGGACTGGGCTCTCATGAGCAACAAGACCATGATCGAAGGCGCCTCGGGCGACGGCAGCATCCCGCTGGAGATGAACCGGATGCAATATGCCCTGCACTATCAGTTGCACGCCATGACACCGCTGGTCGCATCCGTCGCAAGGCTCTGCGATGCAGGTTACGGCAAGGGAAGCGCGGATTTTGGCAAGCTTGGATCGATGGCACGCTTTTCCGTAAATGCCGTGAAGGACCCCAAGATCGTCCAGAAGATCAATGGCAAGGCCCAGACGGTGAAGCCGGGACTGAAGACAAATGTCTCTTCGCTCGCCTGGCTGGAGCCTTACGTCGCTCTCAGCAATGATGTGAACTTGGAGAAGGAATTGTCCTCGCTACGTCCGCTGAGCAATTCGAAGCTCGGCGGAAACCAGACCGCGCTCTACGACGGGCGCCGGATCAGTTGCACCATAACGGCGCAGAACTAAAGCGCATCCTTATTCCGAGGAAAGCCGGATGCGGTGATTGATGAGCGGCGCCTCTGCGCGCCGAGTTTCGGCTGTCGATCGATTGGATTGACAGTCGTCCTTCCACTCGGCCACTTCAAGCGACACCAGCGTACGCACGGCGTCGGGCGAGAACGCACGACCATGCGTCCCGGCCAGAGCATCCTTGAGGCGCTCAAGCAGTTCTTCGGTCTGGTTATTCGGGGATTGCGTAGCCACGATATTCCTCCGCGATCATCCTGCGCCAAAGATGGGAATTGCGAAAGCGCTATACGAGGAGATTTGCGCCCGAAATCTTTAAAAAGTCGCAATTCTTCGTGAGCCCACCCCTGCTGAGGCGGCTCTTTTGTCGACGATGGCAAATGAAGTATGACGAAGAACGCTGAATAGCGTGGCATCTCGACGAGGGGCAGCAAAGGCTGGCGGACGTGCCGCCAGCCGGCAGAATCAGGCGGCCATGCCCCAGGAAGACGGGTCGTCTTCACCGAACATCCGCTCCAGGCTGAGGAAGCAGATCATGCTCTTGTCGTGCGCGATGATACCATCGGAGAAGGCAGCGCTCGGGCCGGTTGCCGCCGGCAGCGGCTGAAGCGTATTGCCAGCGACAGTGAGGATATCGGAGACGCCATCAACGAGCAGACCGACAGTCATGCCGTTGACTTCGGTCACCACCACCGCGCTACGTTCGGTTGCCTGGGCAGCCGGCATGCCGAGCTTCACAGCCAGATCAACGATTGGGATGACCGTTCCACGCAGGTTCATGACGCCAAGGACTTCGTAGGGAGAATGTGGAATCGGCGTGACCGGCGCCCAGCCGCGAATTTCGCGGATAGAGGTGGTCTTGACGCAGAACTCCTGCTGGTGAAGACGGAAAGCAATGATTTCGAGGGCATCTGCGGCATTCGACGTCGTGTTCATCTGGGGTCCTCCCGCGGGAAGCTGGGCGCGCTTCCCTGTCTATCGATGGCTCCGGCAACTCGACACACGGCCGGATGATTCTTGGTGGTGCACAACTGTGACCACTCTAATCACCAGCACTTAATGAATTTCTAAATTTGACCTCCAATACTGCAGCATTAGGGGAATTTCGGGAGTTGGCTCGCCTAGGCCAGCGCTTCGAGAGCAAGCGTTCGGAAATGGGACATCTGCCCGACACTCCAGGTGGAAAACTCGGTGACGAAGGCGTCTGACACCGATTGCACGACACCGGCGCGCGTAACGAATAGACCGCTCGATGCTGCATGCGCGAGAACATTGCCGACATGTTGACGCGAGACCTGGAAGCGTTGAGCAAGGACATCATAGCTGACCGGAAGGTCCCAGGACTGCTGTGAGCAGGTGGCAAGATAAGCGCCCATGACGGCACAGAGGATCAGGTAGCCGCTGTCTCTTCCGGTGAAGTCGACGATGGTGGCGAAGGGTGCAAACAGGACATCCTGTTCCTGATAACGCATCACCGAATGACCTACGAGCCGCGCCATCCTGTCTGGATCCGACCGGAACGTGTCTACCAGGGAAACACCTTCTGGCACGAGACGTTCAGAGGCCTCAAGAAAAGCCAGCGGCGACCGCGCCACCTCCTGGACCAGCGCCGGCGTTGCCCGCAACTGAACCGACCGCCGGTCGGAGGCATTGCGTTCCGCGATGACATAACCGCCGATCCGCAATCCGGCGATGAGATCGCTCACCTGACGCGGGCTGCCCGGCACGACGGCCTGGAGATCGGTCATACTGGGTGGAGGTCCGAGCCCCATGCGGAATCGCGTCTCAAGACCGATCAACATGTAGCAGGTGATGTACCGCATCTTCTGGGCGAAGATCTTATTCGCCGGCCAGCGGAAGGTGCTGGGTGCTGCCATGCTTCGGCAATAAGCCAGCATGGCATCGTTCAAGCCGGCCTGTTGCAAGAGCGTTACCGCCTGCTGCCAAACCGGCAAGGTCAGATACGGTTCGACGGTAGGATGGATTGGGCGGTGACCTTGACTCCTGACCGCCAGCGCATCGTGCATGAATCCACTCCCTGCATTTGAGAGAGGCATAACATGCCGATTCGCCGGCGGCGTCGACTGCGAGTTCTCGCAGTTTCACTCAAACAGGGTTGGCGATGGAACCCGGACGAGCATCGTTGCACGCCCTGTCAGGCCGCTTCCTCGCGTCGGTAACCCGTATCGATGACCACCGTTCCACCGCAGACCCGCGAGACGCAGGCACACATCTTGGCGGCCGAATGGCGCTCCTCGGTCGAAAAGAACACGTCGCGGTGGTCGATCGCGGCACTCGCCTCGACCACGCTGACGGCGCATAACCCGCACTCACCTCGGCGACAGTCGTAGACCATGTCGACACCGGCGTCCATCAGAGCATCGAGCATGCTTTCATCGGCCCGGACTCTGACGCGATGCCCGGTGCCGGCGACCTGCACCTCGAAAGGCTGTTCGATGTAGCGCCCGCTGTCACCGAAAACTTCGAACCTCAATCGGCTCATCGGTCGTCCACTCTCCTCCCAGAGTGTCCGTGCCGCCTCCAGCAACCCGTGCGGGCCGCAGATATAGACCTCACCCTCCGGGGGCAGAGCCTCGAACTCGGCTTTTAGGTCCAGCACCTGTCCCTCGTCCTGCAGCAATGTCCGCAGCCTGACGCCCGACAGATTTTCCAGCTCATCCAGAAACGGCATGTGGCCGCGGCTGCGGGCTGCATACAGCAGGTCGACCGACTTCCCTCGCCGAGCAAGAGCCTGAGCCATGCCGTAGATCGGCGTGATCCCGATACCGCCGGCAATGAGGAGATAATGCGAGGCGCGCCAGGAGAGTTCGAACCGGTTTTCCGGCTCGGTCATTTCCGTCTCATCGCCCGGCTGCAACTGCCACACGAAAGCCGAGCCGCCGCGGCTATTGGGATGCAGTTTCACCGCGATTTTCAGCGTGCCGGGCGCACTCGGGATGATCGTATAGGTCCGCAGTGCCGGTTCACCCCGGATGATGACCTTGATATTGGTGTGCGATCCCGGATCGAAACCGCTCCTCAAGCCCTCGACCGTAAAGGTCACGGCCCGCACATCCTCCGCCGGTGTCTCAATGGCGGTAACCACCGCCCGACGCCATTCCAGTCTCGACCGCATGAATCCTCCTCCTCCAAGTCTCTCAATCCACCGTCTCCGGAACGGCGGTCAGCCCGACATCAATGCCAGCGCGAGCACCTTGCCGCGCAGGTCCGGCTGTTCCTCCAGCACGAAATCTAGGTTCTGCCGTGCCAGGCGCGCATGCTCGCGGGCCAGCGCCTCCGCCCGCGCACCCTCCCGAAGCGCGATGGCCGACACGATCGCCTTATGTTGCGCCTGAGCGACCAGCAGGCTGCGGTGGAACGTCGGCACGCCCATCTCTGTGTTAACGAAGGCATTCGGACTGGCGAAAGGCAGACTCGTCATGCGCTCGATCTCCCTCCGCAGGACCTCGCTGCCGCAGAGATCGGCGAGCAAGGCATGGAACTCACCGTTCAAAGCCTCGTAGCGCTGAAAATCCATGGCGAGGGGATCGGTCGTCACCACGCCATCGAGCGTTTCGACGACGGCCGTGATGGCCTTCAGTTTTGTCGGCGCAACACCTCTTTCGGCAGCCAGTCTTGCGGCTGTGCCCTCGAGCACGCCGCGCAACTCAATCGCGTCAATGACATCCTGACGAGTGAACGACCGGACCGAATAGCCACCGGAGGGGATGAGTGCGACCAGCCCCTCCTGCTCGAGCTTCTGCAGGGCGGCCCGAAGCGGTGTGCGCGAGACCTTAAGCCTTGAAGCAAGTGCGACTTCCGACAACCGGTCGCCCGGCTCGATCTCGCCCTTCAGCACCAGATCGCGAAGACCTGATAGGGCCTTCAGCGTCTGCTGTTTCGGCGCCGTCTCAATCACTGGCACCATGTCACTCCGCCGCCGCGACATGCAGGCGCGCCGGCTCCTGTTCCGCCTCGATCATCCGATCGATCAGCTTTCGCGCCCACATCGAACCGGCGTCGATGTTGAGATTGTAGAACTGATGATCCGGATTGGCGTCGATTGCCCGCTGTTGCGCCTCCAGAACCTCCTCGTCCTCGCGGAAAACGCCGGCAACGCCCTCGCGCAGTTCATGGGTCCGTGTCTGGTTCCTCAGGTCGTAATTGCGGGCAAAAGCCCAGAAGTAGAGACAGGTCTTGTCCGTCGAAGGCGTGATCGTGTTGAGCACGTAACCGTTAACGCCCTTCGAGCGATCCCCCTGCGGCGCACCGCTCCCGGCTTCGGCCACACCGACATCGATTGTAACAGTGCAGGGCGCCTCGAAGCGGATGATCTGCCAACGATCGACCCGACCCGGCTTCCCATACTGCTTTCGCCAGAAGGGCGGCGGGTCGATGTCTTCCATCCAGCGGGTGATATAGGCGAAGCGATCGGAATGGCTGGCCTCGAAAGGCGCCTCTGCCACGGCGCGGTTGCCGATAGACGAGCCATGCACGAAGGTTTCATGCGTCAGATCCATCAGGTTGTCGACGACGAGGCGGTAGTCGCATTTCACCTCGATCAGTTTGCCGTCGGCAGCCCAATCCGGATCCTGGTTCCAATGCATGTCGGGAATGAGTGCGGGATCGGCAAGCGCCGGATCACCCGGCCAGATCCAGACGAAGCGATGCTTCTCTGCGATCGGATAGGATTTGACACAGGCCGACGGGTTGATGGTCTCCTGCGACGGCATGTAAACGCACCGCCCGGTCTCGTCATATTCGAGTCCGTGATAGCCACAGATAACGTTGTCGCCTTCGAGCCTGCCGAGCGACAAAGGCACCAGACGGTGCCAACAGGCATCCGCCAGCGCCACGGCGGCCCCATTTTCCTTGCGATAAAGCACAACAGGCTTGTTACAGATCGTACGAGCCAGCAACGAACGCTTTAGCTCGACGTCATAGGCCGCCGCGTACCAGGCATTCAAAGGGAATGTGGGTTTGGACATATCTGCTTCCTCCTCAGATAGGAGCAGTGAGCCACGATGTATACAGGATGTCAAATCCTACAGGAAATCTCCTGGATAAATCAGAGAAAATAGCCGCTTGACGAATATGCTGTATACATTGCGAGACGTTGGGAGATGTGCTTAGAGGCACCTCCTGGGCGCGAGAGCCCGTCGACAGATCCGCAAGGGCTTGAATATCCCGCAGTTGCCTTTATGTTCGTATCTATGAAGATAGATGCCGAATCCATGAAGAACGGCGCCGACATGGCGAGCGAACTGCTGAAGTCGCTCTCCAACAGATATCGGTTGCTCATTCTCTGCCGCCTCGCAGATGGTGAACATTCCGTGGGCCAGCTTGCCGAATTCCTCGGCATTCGCGACAGCACCGTGTCGCAGCATCTGGCCCTTCTGCGGCGGGAAAAGATCATTTCCGGACGGCGTGACGGGCAAACCATCTGGTATCGCATCGAGAGCGCACCGGCACGCGCCGTGATCGGCACACTCTACGAGAGCTTCTGCAAGACTGACACCTGCGCCGAGTGACGCTGCCCTATTTGCGCGCATGATCCACGGAACCACACAGGGCCAGCATTGACTTTCATTTGACCAGTATGTACGTAATCTCGTAGATACGAACTATTGGAGTATTTCTATGTCGATCGATCGCGCCGTTCTCGCCTTTGCAGGCTTCATGGTCCTGACATCCCTGCTTCTGACCCACTTTGTCCATTCAGGTTTCGTCTGGTTCACAGTCTTCATCGGGTTCAACCTGATTCAATCCGCCTTTACCGGCTTCTGCCCGGCAGCTGCTGTTTTTCGCAAGCTCGGCATCCGACCGGGTCCAGCCTTCTGAGGTATCACTCATGAATCGCACCGGGCGCGTCCTGCTGTCCCTCGTCCTCTCGGCCACCACGGTTGGCGTGGCCGAGGCGGCAGAGATCACGATTAAACCCGTCACCGTTCCGGAGATGAAGGCTGTCTTTGGCCAGATCCAGCCGCGCAACAGCGTGGCCGCCCGCGCCCGCTTGAGCGGCAGTCTCACGGCGGTTAAAGTGACAGAAGGGGACATCGTTCAGGCCGGCGACGTGATCGCCGAAATCAAGGACGACAAGCTCGACTTCCAGATCAAGGCGATCGATGCGCAACTGCTTGGGCTTCAGGCATCCCTGAAAGACGCCAGGGCCGAACTCGACCGCGCCGAGCGCCTGGTTCGCAGCGGTGCGACGAGCACGCAGCGCCTCGACCAGTTGCGCACCCAGGCGGACGTCATCGTCAACCAGATCGGCACGGCCGAAGCCCAGCGTTCGGTCATCGTGCAACAGGCCGCAGAAGGAGCGGTGATCGCTCCCGCGTCCGGACGGGTCGTTTCGGTCCCAGCCACCACCAGCGCCGTCATCATGACCGGTGAGACCATCGCTGAAGTCGCCGGCGGCGGCTTTTTCCTGCGTCTGGCCGTTCCCGAGCGCCATGCGGCAGATTTACGCCAGGGTTCGAAAATCCGCATCGATGCGGCCGGCAAGCCCCTGACCGGCACGCTGGCAAAGATCTATCCTCTGATCGAGGGCGGGCGAGTCACAGCCGATGTCGAAGTCGAAAACCTCGACACGCAGTTCGTCGGCGGTCGCGTGCTCGTGGAGGTGCCGGTTGGTGAGCGGCAGGCAATCCGGGTGCCTTCGACGGCCATCACCACCCATGCCGGCGTGGATTTCGTGACTGTCAAGGAGGGGGGCGGGACTGTGCAGCGCGCGGTCCTCGCCGGTGAACCCATGGGCGGCGAAGCAGAAACCACAGTCGAAATCCTCTCCGGGCTTGCCGAAGGCGACATCGTGGTGACCCCATGACCGATCCGATCAAGCATAATCCCGGCGCTCCCGCAGCCGACGACGCACCCATGACCGCTCTCGGCATCGCCGGCAACCTCACGCGCTTCTTCATTAGGTCACCGCTCACGCCCCTCTTTCTGATTGCAGCTTTGGCCTTCGGACTCGTCGCGCTCATGTCGCTGCCACGTGAGGAGGAGCCGCAAATTTCCGTGCCGATGGTCGACATCACCGTCCAGGCACCCGGCCTGAAAGCGGACGATGCAGAAAAGCTGATCACCGAACCACTCGAAACCATCGTCAAGAGCATCAACGGCGTCGAGCACATCTACTCGCGCTCAATGGACAATCGGGTCGTCGTCACCGCGCGCTTCCTCGTCGGCACCTCGCCTGATGCTGCAGTGCTGCGGGTTCACGACAAGGTCCGGGCCAATATGGACCGCATCCCCGTCGGCATCGCCGAGCCGAAGGTGGTCGGCCGTGGGATCGATGATGTGGCGATTGCAACCCTGACCTTTCAGCCGGTCTCCAGCGCGGGCGACAGGATTTCGTCCAACGACCTGACGCGGATCGCGCGGGAAGTGCGAAACGAGATCGCCAAGGTGGACAATGTTGGCCTCACCTACCTGGTCGGGGAAACGAGCGAAATTCTCCGAGTCTCGCCGCAGCCGGAGCGCCTGGCGCTCTATGGAATCACCCTGCAGCAACTCGCAGCCAAGGTAAGCGGCGCCAATTCCGCGATGCCGGCAGGTCAGGTTCGCGCCAACGGCCAGCAGATCGACATCATGGCTGGAGAAACACTGTCCACCCCAGCAGAGATCGGCAACCTGCTCCTCACCGCCAGAGACGGCCGGCCCGTTTATGTCCGGGACGTGGCGACGATCGCCTTTGCCACAGACACCAGCGACGCCCTCGTCGCCTCAGTCAGAAAGAGTGGGACGACGATCGAGAGGGTACCGGCCGTAACGCTCGCGATCGCGAAACGAGCAGGCGCGAATGCAGTCGTCGTCTCGGAAGCTGTCATGCAGCGTGTTGAGGCGCTGAAAGGCAAGCTGATCCCCGACGAAGTCGCTGTCGAAGTCACCCGCGACTATGGCGAGACGGCCAACGACAAGGCAAACGAGCTTCTCTACCACCTCGGCCTTGCGACAGTATCGATCATCGCACTGGTCTGGCTGGCGATCGGCCGTCGGGAAGCCCTGGTCGTGGCGATCGTCATTCCCATCACCATCCTCCTCACCCTCTTCGCGTCGTGGCTGATGGGTTACACCCTCAATCGCGTCTCGCTGTTCGCCCTGATCTTCTCGATCGGCATACTTGTCGACGATGCCATTGTGGTCATCGAGAACATCGCCCGCCACTGGGGCATGGGCGACCAACGCTCGCGTCGCCGCAGCGCGGTTGAAGCGGTCGCGGAGGTTGGCAACCCGACTATCGTCGCGACACTGACCGTGGTTGCAGCCCTGCTGCCGATGCTCTTCGTCTCGGGAATGATGGGGCCTTATATGAGCCCCATTCCCGCCAATGCTTCGGCGGCGATGGTTTTCTCATTCTTCGTCGCGGTTATCGTCACGCCCTGGCTGATGCTGAAGGTGGCTGGGAATCCGCCGCATCACGAACATGGCGCCGATCACGAAACCGGTGGTCGGCTGGGAGGGCTCTATGCGAGAGTGGCGAGGCCAATCCTCGCCAGCAAGACCCGCAGTTGGGCATTCCTCTCCGTGGTGGGCCTGCTCACGCTGGGTTCGCTGTCGCTGTTTTACACCAAGCATGTGACCGTCAAGCTTCTGCCTTTCGACAACAAGTCGGAACTGCAGGTGAGCATCGATCTTCCGGAAGGCTCGACCATGGAAGCAACGGACGCGGTTGCTCAAGCCGTCGCGCGCCTTGTGCTCGACCTGCCGGAGGTAACATCCGTACAAACCCATGCCGCGACGGCCGCCCCCTACAATTTCAACGGCCTCGTGCGACAGTCCTATATGCGCTCGGCATCCTATCAGGGTGACGTTGCCATCAACCTGACCCCCAAGGGCGACCGCGACCGCACCAGCCATGAGATCGCGCTGGAGATCCGCAACCGGATCAAGACGATCAAGATGCCCGACGGCACCAGCCTGAAGGTCGTTGAACCACCGCCGGGTCCGCCGGTCATGGCAACCCTGCTGGCCGAGATCTACGGCCCGACCCCATCCATTCGGCGTGCGGTTGCTGCCAAGGTGGAAACCGCTTTCCGTTCGGTGCCATTCATCGTCGACATCGACAATTCCTATGGCGTCGAGGCACCGCGCAAGCGCCTGACCGTCTCGACCGATGACGCGGAGTTTTACCGGGTCGAAGAAAGCGACGTGTTCGACACCATCTCCATCCTGAGCAACGGCAAGACAATCGGCTACTCCCATCGCGGCGATGGACATCCGCCGATCCCGATCCGTCTGGAGCGGCCGCGAAAGGACAAGGTGATCGATGAACGCTACCTGTCGACCCCGATGCCGGCCAATGTTCTTCCCGGCGACAGAGGTGTCGTCGAGCTGGGCGATGTCGTTCGTGTCACCGACGAGATGACCGAGCTGCCGATTTTTCGCCACAACGGCATGAATGCCGAAATGGTGACGGCAGAACTGGCAGGCAGCTTCGAAGCACCGCTCTACGGCATGCTCGCCGTCCAACAGGCGATCGATGCGCAGGACTGGACGGGTCTTCCCAAGCCCATCATCGCACTGCACGGCCAGCCCCAGACTGAAAACCAACCGGCGCTGCTGTGGGATGGCGAATGGGAGGTAACCTGGGTAACGTTCCGCGACATGGGAGCCGCCTTCATGGTCGCGTTGCTCGGGATCTACATCCTCGTCGTTGCCCAGTTTGGTTCCTTCAAGATCCCGCTGGTCATCCTGACGCCGGTGCCGCTGACCTTCATCGGCATCCTCGGCGGACACTGGCTGTTTGGAGCGCCCTTCTCCGCAACTTCGATGATCGGCTTCATCGCACTCGCCGGCATCATCGTGCGCAACTCCATCCTGCTCGTCGACTTCATCAGACACGCAGACCATGGAGATCGAAAGCTCACGGAGGTACTGATTGAGGCCGGCTCGGTGCGATTCAAGCCGATCCTCCTGACCGCGCTCGCCGCGATCATTGGGGCGGCGGTAATTCTCACCGATCCGATCTTCCAGGGTCTCGCCATCTCGCTTCTCTTCGGCCTGATCTCTTCGACCCTGCTTACGGTGCTGGTGATCCCCGCAATCTATCGTGTCTTGCGAACTTGACACAAGCCGATTGAGCAAAAGCGTCAGGACGCAGTCCTATCGCGCCCTGATCAGGTGCAAAGGCAGGTTGTTCAACGCCTCGATTTAATTTCATCCGACCCTCTTCAACAAGCCTCAAAAAAGTGTAAACATTAGTTGACACTCAAAGCTGAGGCAGATCCGTTGGCTCAACCGTTTCCGTTCGCCGCCATTGTTGCGCAAGAGGATATGAAAAAGGCCCTGCTGATGGCGGCCGTCGAGCCGCTGCTGGGTGGCGTGCTGATTTTTGGCGACCGGGGCACCGGCAAATCAACGGCTGTCCGGGCGCTTGCAGAACTTCTGCCGCGCATCGAAACCCGCACCGGTTGTCGCTACAACTGCCTTCCAGCCGAGCCACAAGCCGCCTGCCCAATCTGTTCTCCGGATGGCGACGGCAAACGCCCGCCGATCACAAAACGTCGTGCACCGATGATCGACTTGCCTCTTGGAGCAACCGAAGACCGGATCTGCGGCGCGCTCGACATCGAAAAGGCGTTGGTGGCAGGCGAAAAGCATTTTGAGCCGGGGCTGCTGGCAGCAGCCAATAGGGGCTTTCTGTACATTGATGAGGTCAACCTTCTCGAAGATCACCTTGTCGACCTCCTGCTCGATGCAGCCGCCTCCGGCGTCAATGTCGTGGAGCGCGAAGGCCTCAGCATCCGCCATGCCGCACGCTTCGTCCTCGTTGGCTCCGGCAATCCGGAAGAAGGCGATCTGCGCCCCCAATTGCTTGATCGCTTCGGCCTCTCTGTCGAAGTCCGCACCATCGAGGACCTCCCGCAGCGCATCGATGTCATCCGGCGACGGGATGCCTACGAGACCGATCCGGAGGCCTTCTGCAAGAGCTGGGCGAAGCGGGATGCCTCGATCGGCAACCGGGTTGTTGCCGCCCGCAGGATCCTACGCGACGTCGAGATCCCCGACCACGTCGTGATGCGGATGTCGCAGCTTTGCTTGCGCCTTGGCATTGACGGGATGCGCGGCGAACTGACTCTGATGCGCGCCTGCCGCGCGGCAGCAGCACTGTCCGGCAGCCGAACCGTCACCTGGAACGACGTCGCGGAGATCGCCCCCATGGTGCTGTGCCACCGCCTGCGCCGCGATCCACTCGACGATGCCGGTTCGACACCACGCATCGAGCGGGCGCTTGCAACTGTCGATGCCGGCTACGGCCATGGCTGAACTCGGCCCCCACGAAGCCTTTGATCTGGCGTTGGCGAAACACGGTGCCGAACAATGGGCCGATGCACTTCTTGCCGCAGACATACTTCGCTGGGGAGGCCACCGGATCGGCGGAATCTGGCTGACGGCGCGGGCCGGTGGCGTCAGGGACGCATTTCTCAATCATCTCGGATCGATAATTGGGTCACAGGATCGCTGGACACGCCTGCCACCGGGAAGTTCGCTCAGCAATCTCGTCGGCGGTGTCGATATCGCTGCCACCGCGGCACTGGGAACGCTGGTGCGCCAGCCCGGTCTCCTCTGGCGTGCGAGGACTAGCCTCCTGCTGATCCCGATGGCGGAACGCCTGGACCCCACGCTCGCGGCCATAGTCGGCACAGCCATGGACCGCCAGGCAGACGGCGGGATGTGCATTCTCGCGCTCGACGAGTCGATTGAAGACGACGACATCCTGCCGATTTCGATTGCCGATCGCCTCGCGCTGCGCGTTGACCTGCATGCTGTCGCCTGGCATCACGTGACGGAGACGTCCACGGCCGGAGCCGCATCGCTCGCGACATTACCCCGGTTTGCAATCGAAAACTGGACCTCGGTCACCATCAATGACGCGACCCTGACATCGCTTAGCGCCCTTGCGCAGTCTAGCCGTCACAGTTCGCTGCGCATCCTGCGCAACCTCGTTCAGGTGGCTAAAATTCTCGCCCATATCGACGGTCGGGATACGGTCAACGACACCGATGCGTTGACGGCGCTCCGCCTATGTCTGGGGCTACGACTTACCCCATCCTCGCAGGACCAGCCACCCGAACCGGACGGTGGCGAGCCTCCACCGCAGGCACAGGCAGGCGAGCAGGATCAGCCCGCGGCACCGACCGAAACACCGCGTGCCGAAGCACCACCCTCAGACAACACAGCCGAGCCTGCGCCTTCCCGCCTCGACGTCCTGACGGAACTGCTCGCGGCTGTGCAGGCGGGCTCCCTCTCGGGTAACCCGCTGCTTCTTTCCTCCGAGCGCCCGTCGCGTGAAAAGAGACGCTCCGGCAAGTCCGGCAGCGAACGCAAGAACGCCCGGCGCGGCCGTCCCTTCGGCCTCGGTCTTTCACCCCCCTATCCGGACGCACGCCCCGGCATCGTGGCAACGCTGCGTGCTGCAGCACCCTGGCAGAGGACGAGGGCAGCCCAACGAGCGCATATCGCAGCAACCGCCACTCTCACGGCGGCCGACGGCCTGCCGTCAGCGACGGTCCCACCCCCCGCCCCGCCGCGCGCCTACGTGACCCGCGACGATTTCCGCTATCAGCGCCTGCGTCATGCCGCCCCCTCCACCGCCATCTTCGTCGTCGACGCATCCGGCTCCACCGCGCTGGAGCGCCTGGGTGAAACCAAGGGTGCGATCGAACATCTGCTGGCGCGCTGTTACGTGAGGCGCGACGAGGTTGCGCTCATTGCCTTTCGCGGCACGAGCGCGGATGTCCTCCTGCCGCCGACCCGCTCGCTCGTCGCCGCCAAACGTAAACTCGCGGCCCTACCGGGTGGCGGTCCGACACCATTGGCGTCCGGTCTGCAGAAGGGACTTGAACTTGCACTTGCCGTGAGGCGACGCGGGAGCACGCCCATACTGGTGCTTTTGACCGACGGCAGCGGCAATGTTGCACTTGATGGAACGCCTGACCGCGCCCGCGCCGCGGAAGAATTGACGCGCCTTGCCCGTCTCTACAAGTCGAATGGGTTGAAGACCGTCTGCATCGATATCGCTCGGCGTCCGCGTGACAGCGTGGCCGCCCTTGCCCGCGCACTCGGAGCCGACCTGCACCTGCTGCGTCAAGCGGAAGCAAGGGGCCTGTCCGACCTTGTCGACACCTCGATGAGGGAGGCCAATCGATGAACCGCCGACGCGAATGGCTCGACTGGGAAACCGACGGACGCAACTGGCCGAACCGATCGGCGAGCCAGTTCATCAGCACTGCGGACTATCACTGGCATGTCCAGATCGCCGGTCCGCAAGACGCGCCGATGATCCTGATGCTGCATGGAACCGGTGCGGCCTCGCATTCCTGGCGCCAGTTCCTGCCGCGATTGTCGAAGCGTTTTCGCGTCGTCGCTCCCGACCTGCCCTGCCATGGCTTCACGCACCCGCGCGGTCATGCCGACCTCTCCCTGCCCGGCATGGTCCAGGCGCTGTCTGATCTGTTGGCGACGCTTCATCGGGGGCCGGCCGTTATTATCGGTCACTCCGCAGGGGCCGCGATCGCCGTCACTCTTGCCGCCAGACAAATGACGACCCTGCCCCGTCATGTCATCGGCATCAATGGCGCCTATCTCCCCATTCGTGGCAACGCGCTGTTTTCCCCCATGGCGAAGGCTCTGTTCGCCAATCCTTTTTCCGCCTCGATGTTCTCACTGCTGTCGCGCGTCACACCGCTCGGCGGCAACCTGCTCTCCGCCACCGGATCGCGGATCGACGAGGAGGGGAAGGCCATCTACTCGATGCTGCTCGGCTCGTCGGGCCATGTCCATGGCGCACTCGGCATGATGGCAGCCTGGGACCTCACCCGCTTCGACGCGACGCTGCGTCGCCTGGCATTTCCCATGACGTTGATCGCCGCCCGGGACGATCCCATGGTGCCGCCAGAGAATTCGAACCATGCGGCAAAGCTGGCAGAGGGTAGTCGCCTCGTCTCGAGCGCAAACGGCGGCCACCTCCTGCACGAGTGCCAGGCCGAGCGCGTGGTTGAGTGGATTGACAAGGCGATCGGCGAACAACGGCCGAACGGAGTGGATGCAGCATGAACATCTCCAGCCGCTTCCCTACACCCGCAAGACCACAGGCCGACACGCGCCCCCATGCCGCGATCATCGGCGCCGGCGTGGGAGGCCTGGCCACCGGCGCGCTCCTCGGCGCCAAGGGCTACCGCGTGACCATCCTCGACCCGCTCGACCAGCCGGGCGGACGAGCATACGCACATCGCCAGGACGGCTTCACCTTCGATGCCGGCCCCACCATCATCACGGCCCCCTGGCTGTTCGAAAACCTCTGGCGCGACTGTGGCGGCAAGCTTGAGGACGATGTCGACCTGAGACCGAACACGCCCTTTTACCAGGTGCGTTTCGACGACGGGACGATCTTTGACTATTCCGGTGACCAAGTCGCTATGGAGGCGCAGATCGCAGAAATTGAGCCGCGCGATGTCATGGGCTATCGCAGCTTTCTCGACGAAAGCCGCCGGATCTACGAAGTGGCCTTCGAGCAATTGGCCCACAAGCCCTTCCACAGCCTATTGTTCACCGCAAAGACCCTGGCACGTCTGGTGAAACTCGGCGGATACCGCTCGGTCTACTCCGTGGTCTCCAGTCATTTCCGCAGCGACAAACTCCGGACCCTGTTCTCCTTCCACCCGCTGCTGATCGGCGGCAATCCCTTCTCCGCGACCTCCTTCTATTGCCTGATCGCGCATCTGGAAGGCAAATACGGCGTGCACCACGCGGTCGGGGGAACGAACGCTCTCGTTCGGGGGATCGCCAGCCTGGTCACCCGCAATGGCGGGCAAATCCGGCTGGGTCAAACAGTCACCGAAATCGAGACGGAGGGACGCCGTGCCAGCGGCGTTCGCCTTGCCTCGGGTGAGCGCATCTCCGCCGACATCGTCATCTCCAATGCGGACCCGGCGACCACCTATGGCAAACTGCTCAAGACCTATCCGCGCCGCCGCTGGACAGACGTGAAGATTGACCGCGGCGATTATTCCATGAGCCTCTTCGTCTGGTACTTCGGCACGAACCGCCGCTATGACGAAGTCAAGCACCACACGATGATCTTCGGTCCTCGCTACAAGGGTCTACTGGACGACATCTTCCGCGAGCGTCGGCTGGCAGAGGATTTCAGCCTCTATCTGCACCGCCCTACTGCAAGTGATCCCAGCTTGGCACCAGAGGGCGGCGATGCCTTCTACGTGCTGAGCCCTGTGCCCAACCTCGCCGGAAACACAGACTGGGCAGTCGAAGCCGAACGCTATCGGCGGCGGATCGAAAAGCGGCTGGAAGAGACCATGCTTCCGGGCCTGTCGCGTCACATCGTCTCCTCATTGATCGCCACCCCCCTCGACTTCCGCGACCGCCTGCTTTCCTGGCAAGGAGCGGCCTTCGCGCTGGAACCGAAACTGCTTCAGAGTGCGTGGTTCCGGCCACACAATAAAAGCGAAGAACTGGACAATCTGTACCTCTGCGGTGCCGGAACGCATCCGGGTGCCGGTCTGCCCGGCGTCGTCTCGTCCGCTCGCATCGTGGCCGACCTCGTGCCGGCCCCTGCCACATTCGTGACAGGCGTTGAGGGTGCGACCAGAGGACAAGCGTCATGACGGCGTCCGAGATTTCGCTCCAGGTCGGCAGAGAAAGTGGGCACCTCGCCCGCCCGCTGGCCCGCCGACCGGTGATCCTGAATTATGGCTTTTCCGGCGAGGTGGAGGACGAAAAGGCCTGCTCCGCCGCCATCCGCCGTGGCTCCAAATCCTTTCATCTGGCCTCACTGATGTTACCGTCGCCTACCCGCCAGGCGGCCCGAGCGCTCTATGCTTTCTGCCGCCATTCCGACGATTTGATCGATGCCCCTCGCAGCGGTCATTCGGCGCTGCAGCGCCTGCGTCTGCGACTGGATCAGATCTATGCCGGCGACCCGGCGCCCTTTGCCTGTGACCGCGCCTTTGCCAGGGCCGTCGAAGAACATGGCATTCCCAAACCCGTGGTCGAGGCCCTGCTCGACGGCTTTGCAATGGATCTCGACGGTCGGCGCTATCAGACCCTTGACGAGTTGAAGAGTTATGCAACCTGTGTCGCCGCAAGTGTCGGCCTGATGATGGCCGCCGTCATGGGCGTCAGCGATCGTTTCGCCCTGGCGCGGGCAGCCGATCTCGGCCTTGCGATGCAACTTACCAATATCGCCCGCGACGTCGGCGAAGACGCGCGCAATGGTCGGCTCTATCTGCCGCTCGACTGGCTCTCCGATCACGGCATCGAGGCAGACGCCTTCCTGGGCGATCCGCGGTTCTCCCCGGCGCTCGGCGATGTTGTCCGAAAGTTGCTGCACGAAGCCGACCGCCATTACCGGTTGGGACATGCCGGCATCGCCTCTCTTCCGCCCGCCTGTCGGCACGCCATCCGGACTGCGGCCCTGGTCTATGAGGAAATCGGCACTGCAATCGCCGCAAACGGCTTCGACAGCATCACGCACCGGGCGCGAACAGCGCTTGGCCGTAAGCTGACGCTGCTGGTCAGGGCACGTCGTCCAGATTGCCGCCTGGCAATTGGCGGTCATGTCTCACTGCAATCCCCCGCAGACTCCGCCTCTGCAAGCTTGGTTTCCCTGGCGAGCGCAGCGGCGGCAACCGTTGCTCCGCGTCAGTTCGCCGAACAAACAGAGGGCACTGCTGGGAGGCTGACCGCAATCCTCCTGCGGCTCCAGACCCAGGCAAGAGAGGAGCGCGACCTTCGCCGCCTCGCGGCCCGGGAGAAGGCGGCGAGCCTTGCTTGAGCATTATTTCGGATTGATCGAAGCCCTCTTTGTCTTCGGACTGGCCGTTGCATTTTACATCTGGCAGATGCGCGACCTGAAGAAAGAGAATACCAAAGCGCGGAAGGCCGACAAGCATCGCCCGCCGGAGAACACCGACATCGCGGGCGGCGGCCCCTGAAACGATCTTGCCAACCTGATCGGAGGGCGTGCTGTCGCAAACTTCAACCACGGCGTGGCATCCGGAACGGCAGCATCAGGCGCACCAACGGCATCGACAGCCGACGACAATCCAGCGTCTCGTGCATCATCAGGAGCGTCTCTCCGTCCAAAACGGTTTCGACGAGCGAGCGGCGATAGAACGGGCTGTCCTCCAACCGCCGTACGAGTTCAGGAGATGACCCGTCCGCTACGGCGACCCCGCCCCCGACGCCCCAAAACCCGCGCGGCAAGGTCTGGCGTCGAGGTAGGTCGAATTCGTGCAGATCCCCTTCACGGGAAAAGCGCAAACCCAACCGTTGCTCACCACCGCCGACAGCCAAGGCATCGTAAGTCAGAACGGCGCCGCCATCAGCGGCAGCACCCCGGGCCCAATCCCATCCAATGAAATCCTGCTCAAGAGGACGGTCACCCCAATTCGTGTCACGATACCCCTCGCCCGACCATCCCCCATTTGAGAAGGCTCCGCCAGTCACTTCGACACGCGCAGACGGCATGCTCGGCGACCAATGATGGCGACCGTGATCGTCGAGGCGAAAGACGTGCGTCGGCAGAAATCGTGGCGTCAGGACCATCTGACCACGCATGCGTCTGGGCCAAAGCCGCTGGCCGGGCCAGGGCAGGAAAACTTCGTCGAACGAGATCCGCAAGTCACCATCCTCAAGCGAAAGGCTGCTTCTGCCGATCTGCAGGTGGTTGGCGCTGCGCGTCACCGCCGCCCGACTCCGTTCGGTCATTGCCCACGCATGTCCATCGGGTCCGTACAAAGCAACGTTAAAAGCGACATGGTTTTCGGGCTCCGCCCGTCCCGACCAGTGGTAATAGGGCGAGAAGACTGAGCCGACGAAGGCGATCACCGTGAAGGCGAATTGCCCGCAATCGCTGGTCCCGTCGGCATACCACCAGCGATAACCGCCCGCCGGGACATGCCCGCCGAATCCCTGTCCTGCTGGATCAAGGCTGCGGCCAGCATGCCCGATAGTGCCGCCATCGGTATGCCCGGTCCCGGATGCACGCTGCCGCCGGCCAGATAAAGGCCCGGCACCGGCCCCTGCGTGCCCGGGCGCTGGAACGAGGCCATCCATCCGTGCGACGGCATCCCGTAAAGTCCGCCCCCGCTGCCCGGATAAAGACGAGCGAAATCCTCCGGTGTCGTCAGATGCGGGATATCCGTGCTCTGCTGCAGTTCCAGCCCATTCCGCGCCAGACGGCGCTCCATCCCGGTGAGACATGTCTGGATCTCGCTTTCGTCGTAACGATGCCGGTCGCCGTTGGCCGGCAGGTTCATCAATGCGTAGATGCGCTCGGGTTTCCCAGGGGTCAGGGAGGCATCAGGTCGTCCGTCATCGCTTCGGTCCTGCGCGCAGAGATAGATGGTCGGGTCGGCAGGCGCCCGCCCCTCGCGAAAGAGTTCGTTGAATTCCCGCTCGTAGCCGTCGGAAAAGAACACAGAATGATGCGCAAGCGGAACACCTGAGGGTACGGCGAGGCTGCACCGGATGAGCGCGGAGAGCGAGCGGGCGGGTTTATGCGCCGGGCGAAGAGGTGTGCCGAGCAGCTTCGGCAGCCCGCCGATGTCACCGTTGTAAAGGACCTGCTTCGCCTCGATCCGCCGGCCACTTTGCGTCTCGACACCGGTAACCAACTTGCGAAGACCATCGATGGTAATGGCCACCGCAGGATCGCCGTACAGGAAGGTCACGCCAAGGCCTTGCGCGATCTCCGCCAGCTTCTGCGCCAACTTGTGCAGCCCGCCTTCAACCATCCACACCCCCTCCTGCTCGACATGCGCGACCAGCATCAGGGTCGCCGGCGCGGCAAAGGGCGAGGACCCGCAATAGGTGGCATAGCGGCCGAATAATTGGCACAGGCGCGGGTCGGCAAAATAGCTGGAGAGAGCCGACCACAGCGTCGAAAACGGCTTGATCGCCAGGAGATCACCCGGCCGGGATAGGCCGATACGGCGCGACAGGGAATAGGGGTTAGGTCGGGATGCCGCGATGAAGCTGTCCTTCAAAACCCGGTAAATCCGCTCACCATCCTCAGCAAAACGGCGGAAACCTTCCGCCTCGCCCATCCCGGCAAAATCACGGATCGCGCGACGACTTTCATCGACGTCGCCATAGAGATCGAGGCTGGCACCGCCAGTCCAGAAGTGACGCGCGAGAACCTTGGCCCGCTTCAGCGGAACCTCGTCCTCCAGCCTGCGTCCGCAGACCTGCATCAACTCCTCGAACACCCATTTCATCGTCAGAACGGTCGGACCAGCATCGAACGGACGACCACCGACATCAACCTGTCGCAGCTTGCCGCCTGGGCAAGACTGCGCCTCGATGACAGTCACCGAAACACCGGAAGCAGCCAGCCGCATTGCGGCAGCCAAACCACCGATCCCGGCTCCAATGATGGCGACGGTCTGTTTGTTGGCGTCGCTCAAGAATGTCTCCCGACTGCGTTGACTTCTGCATCACATGTGTCAATGTTTCTTTACACAATATAGCGTAACGAGATATTTACAACTGCGCAGGCCCGGAAGGTGACCCTCATGGATTTTCCTGATCGCATTGAAAGTGGAATGCAGCGAGCCCTGAGGTTTGCAACCGCCAACGGCTGCCCTCCCATTCTCGCCAAGGCGTTACGCCACGCCGTCTTTCCCGGGGGTGCCAGGATCAGGCCTCGCCTTTGCCTTGCCGTTGCCGCCGCCTGTGGCGACGGAGAGCCCAGCGTCGCCGATGCCGCGGCAACCGCGATCGAATTGCTTCACTGTGCCTCTCTGGTGCACGACGACATGCCCTGCTTCGACAACGCGATGATGAGACGCGGCCGAGCTAGCGTTCACGCCGAGTTCGGCGAGCAGATCGCGCTCCTGGCGGGCGACGGCCTAATCGTCACCGCGTTCGAGACGATCGCGCGCGAGACGCTGCAACGTCCGGATCTAACCGGACCGATCATCGCCACCATCGCCAAATCCGTCGGCGCGCCTTACGGCCTCGTCGCCGGCCAGGCCTGGGAGAGCGAACCGGAAATCAACATTGCCATCTATCATCGTGCCAAGACCGCATCGCTGTTCAGTGGCGCTGTCTCGACCGGCGCCATCGCCTCGGGCGGCAACCCGCTCGACTGGCTGGGCCTTGCAGATGCACTGGGTGCCGCCTACCAGGTTGCCGACGATCTTTACGATGCGGTTGGGCAGGACGACGGCGTCGGCAAGCCCGCAGGCCAGGACGGTCGCAACGCCAAGCCCAATATTGTCGCGACACTGGGCCTTGATGCCGCCCTGCAGCGGCTAAAGAACCTCGTTGGCGAAGCCGTCGATTGCGTGCCGGACTGCCCGGGCGCGGAAGCCTTCCGCACGATGATCCGGCAGGAAGCGACGCGGCTGATGCCCAAGACCCTGGCAACCAGCGCGGCCTGACGGCAATGGCCACGCAAGCGGAGCCGGGCGGCGCCGATACGAGTGCAAACTGGCGCGCCGACGGCGATAGCGATGGCAAGGCCCCACAACAGACGGTCGGCATGCGTTGGCGCCTCTGGCGCAACCGTCAGATTGCGTCGCCTCGCTTTCGCGGCCTGATGGCGCGTTTGCCACTGACGCGCTGGATCGCAAAGCGCAAGGCAAACCAGCTCTTCCGGTTGACGGCAGGGTTTGTCTACTCCCAGATTCTCCATGTCTGCGTGCAGTTGCGCGTTTTCGAACGGCTGGAAAACCAGATACTCTCCACCGAGCAGCTAGCAGCTTTTTGCCAGTTGAAAGTGAGCCGCATGCGGCTTCTGCTCGACCAGGCGGCCTGGCTGGGCCTCGTCATACAGCCAAAGCCCGACATCTGGATGCTCGATGACGCAGGCGCCGTTATCGCCTCCGACGCCGGCCTGCGCGCCATGATCCGCCATCACGACGTGCTGTACCGCGATCTGACCGACCCAGTCGCCCTTTGGCGCGCTGAGACATCAGAGACGGAGCTGCGGCAATACTGGGCTTATGTGCGCGGAGACGCACTGAGTGCAGTGACGCCCGAACAGGCGGCCCCCTATTCCCTTTTGATGCGCGAGAGCCAGGCGATGTTTGCCGATTGCGTCCTCGCATCCTACAATTTCGGCAGCCACGCTTCGCTGCTGGACGTCGGAGGCGGCGATGGCGCCTTTCTGTCAGCTGTCGGACGAAAGCACCCCAAGTTGCAACTTGCCCTCTTCGATCTGCCGGCCGTCACAGAGCGAGCAGGAAAGCATCTGACCGAAGCCGGCCTGGCGACCCGCAGCAGCATTTACGCCGGCGACTTCTCGACAGACGTGCTGCCTGGATCGGCCGACTGCGTCACGCTCCTGCGTATCCTGTGCGACCATGACGACGACAGGGTCACCACCATTCTCTCCAATTTGCACCGACATCTCGCACCGAACACGCGCCTCGTTGTGGCGGAAGCCATGGCCGGTCCTTCCGAGGGAGCACGCCTGGCATCAGGCTATTTCGGTGTCTACTTCCTCGCCATGGGATCGGGGCGCTGCCGATCCGCAGAAGAAATCATGTCGCTCCTGACCACCGCTGGCTTCAGGGAAACCCGGGTTGGGACCACGACTAATCCTCTGATTGCGACCTTGGTCACCGCCAGCCGGTAGCAGCGCCTTGTGTCTAAGTGTAAATTTTAATTGACACTATAAATCGTAAAACTAAGATGACATGTGGAGGCAGGGGAGTCTCCGTGTCCGGGGAGGGCACATCAATGCAGACATCAGCCATCGTCTTCGAACAGCCCGGTGCACTCGCGCTGAAGCGGCTGTCGTTGCGTGCGCCTTCGCCGGCTGACGTGGTGGTTGAGTCGATGTTCAGCGGGATTTCGACCGGCACCGAGAAGATGCTGTTTCAGGGCACCATGCCCAACTTCCCCGGCATGCGTTACCCCCTGGTTCCGGGCTATGAGACGGTTGCAAGGGTTGTCGAAGCAGGCAGTGCCTCGGGCCGCGTGGTAGGTGACGCAGTCTTCGTACCGGGGGCCAGCTGTTTCGAAGAAGCGGCGGGCCTGTTTGGGGCCAATGCATCTCGGCTTGTCGTACCGGGCGCGCGCACCATTAAGCTTGACTTCGACAACGCGGAAGAAGGGGCTCTGCTGGCGCTTGCCGCAACCGCCCATCATGCTGTTCGCCGCGCCATCCAGCCGGCGTCCCTGGTCATCGGTCACGGTGTTCTCGGCCGCCTCATCGCCCGCATCATACTCGCAATCGGCAATCCGCCGCCGACGGTCTGGGAAACCGCAAACCAGCGCAGACAGGATGGTGACGGCTACGCGGTTGTTGATCCGTCTGCGGAAGGGGCAACCATGCCACCCATGGGTGCCGTCATCGACGCAAGTGGAAATGTCTCAGTCATCGACCGCGCCATATCCATGCTGCAAAAACGCGGGGAGTTGATCCTTGCCGGTTTCTATCCCGGTCGCGTCAGCTTTGATTTTGCGCCCGCTTTCATGCGCGAGGCGACGCTTGCAATCGCTGCGGAATTCAGCGCGCAAGACGTGGAAGCCGTGCTCGCCCTCATCGCCGCAGGCGCCCTGTCACTCGACGGCCTCATTACGCATCACGCCGCCCCTACAGATGCCGAGTCTGCCTACCGCACCGCGTTTGAAGACCCCGACTGCCTGAAAATGATCATAGACTGGAGGAACGCCGCATGAGCCTGGACCTTGCCCCCGACGGCCTGGAACGACTGCAGGAAAACCTGCGCGACGAAGCCGCCATCGAGCCCGATGCGCCGGCAACCGGCGAAGTCACCAAGGAAACGCAGATCATCGCGATCTACGGCAAGGGCGGCATCGGTAAGAGTTTCACGCTCGCCAATCTCTCCTACATGCTGGCGCAGCTCGGTAAAAAAGTGCTGCTCATCGGCTGCGATCCGAAGAGCGACACGACCTCCCTGCTCTTCGGCGGTCGCGCCTGCCCGACCATCATCCAGACCGCCTCGCGGCGCAAGGAAGCCGGCCAGGAAGTCTCCATCTCCGACGTCTGCTTCAAGCGTGACGGTGTCTTCGCCATGGAACTCGGCGGACCCGAAGTCGGCCGCGGCTGCGGCGGGCGCGGCATCATCCACGGCTTCGAGACACTCGAAAAGCTCGGCTTTCACGACTGGGACTTCGATTTCATCCTGCTCGACTTCCTCGGCGACGTGGTCTGCGGCGGCTTCGGCCTGCCGATTGCCCGTGACATGTGCCAGAAGGTCGTCGTCGTCGGTTCGAACGATCTGCAGTCGCTCTACGTGGCCAACAATGTTTGTTCTGCGGTGAAATACTTCCGCAATCTCGGCGGCAATGTCGGCGTCGCCGGCCTCGTCATAAACAAGGACGACGGCACGGGCGAGGCCCAGGCCTTCGCCGAAGCGGTTGGCATCCCCGTCCTGGCCTCGATCCCGCAGGACGACGATATCAGGCGCAAGAGTGCCAATTATCAGATCATCGGCACACATGACTCGCACTGGGGTCCGCTCTTCGAGGCGCTGTCGATCAATCTCGCCGAAGCCCCGCCGATCCTTCCCAAGCCGCTGGACCAGGACGGACTGCTCGGCCTCTTCGATGCCAGTGAGACAGGTGCCGACTACAAGCTTCAGCCGGCCACGCCGGAAGACATGTGTGCGGCCGGCGCTCTCAATAGGCCGTCGCTCGAAGTCGTCTACGACAACGTGTGAGATCGGAACGCCCCATGGATGACCTTCGCAAGGAATTTGAGCCGGACCAGACCAGCGAGATCAATCTCGCCGCAGCAGATCAGGCTATTCTTGCCGAAGCGGTAACGGATACCCCAACAAGCGGCATCGGCTGTCACGGCGGCACCGAACTCTCCAAGGCTGCGGCCCGTGCTGCGGGTCAAGGCGAATTGATGGACCGTTTCGAGGCCGATTATCCCAAAGGCCCGCACGACCAGCCGCAATCCATGTGCCCGGCCTTCGGCTCTCTGCGCGTCGGTCTTCGCATGCGCCGCGTCGGCACCATCCTCTCCGGTTCAGCCTGCTGCGTCTATGGACTCACCTTCACTTCGCATTTCTACGGCGCGAAGCGGTCTGTCGGCTACGTCCCCTTCAACTCCGAGACGCTGGTGACGGGAAAGCTCTACGAGGACATCGTCGAGGCCGTTCACCTGATGGCGGATCCGGACAAGTTCGACGCCTTGATCGTCACCAATCTTTGTGTGCCGACGGCCTCTGGAGTACCGCTTCGCATGTTGCCGCGCGAGATCGATGGCGTGCGCATCGTCGGCATTGATGTGCCAGGCTTCGGCATCCCAACCCATGCAGAGGCGAAGGATGTGCTTTCGGGCGCCATGCTCGCCTATGCGCGCCAGGAAGTGGCGAGCGGCCCGGTCCAGCGGCCGCGCGGCGGCCTCAAGGACAAGCCGACTGTAACCCTAGTCGGCGAAGTGTTCCCGGCGGACCCGGTAGTGATCGGCGGCATGCTCGAACCCATGGGGCTGGCCGTCGGTCCCACGGTTCCGGTTCGCGAATGGCGCGACCTCTATGCCGCTCTCGACTGCGCCGTGGTCGCTGCAATTCATCCCTTCTATACCGCAAGCGTCCGTGAGTTTTCCGCCGCAGGTCGTCCGATCGTCGGGTCAGCTCCGGTCGGGCTGGAGGGCAGCGATGCCTGGCTGAGTGCCATTGGCAACAGCTGCGGTGTTTCCCAGGCCCGCATCGACATCAGCCGCAACGCCATGCGTGGTGCCATTTCAGCCGCCCTTGCGCACAACCGCATCAACGGCCGTATTACGCTCTCGGGTTACGAAGGCTCTGAACTGCTGGTTGCCCGCCTGCTTGTCGAACTCGGCGCTGACCTCCGTTACGTCGGCACCGCCTGTCCGAAGACGCCCTACAATGCGGCCGACGCCGAATGGCTGGAAGCGCGTGGCGTGCAGTTGCGCTTCCGCGCGTCGCTCGAACAGGACCTTGCCGCCTTCGCCGAATACCGGCCCGACCTCGCCATCGGTACGACCCCTGTCGTGCAGAAGGCAAAGGAGGCTGCCACGCCGGCGCTCTATTTCACCAACCTGATCTCTGCGCGCCCGCTGATGGGACCCGCCGGCGTCGCTTCGCTGCCATCAGTCATCAATGCCGCCATTGCCAACAAGGATCGCTTCCTCGCCATGAACGCCTTCTTCGACGGCGTGGGGAAGGGCGACACGGCCGGCATCTGGGAAGAGACGCCTAAGGACCGAAGCGGCTACCGCAAGAAGTTTGCGGCCAAGGTCAAGCAGTCCCGCAACGCCGTCGACAATGGGGAGAGTGTCGGATGCTGATCCTCGACCACGACAGGGCCGGCGGTTATTGGGGCAGCGTTTATGCCTTCACCGCGATCAAGGGCCTGCAGGTGATCATCGACGGCCCGGTGGGCTGCGAAAACCTGCCCGTGACCTCTGTGCTGCACTATACAGACGCTCTTCCGCCGCATGAATTGCCGATCGTCGTCTCCGGCTTGTCGGAAGACGAACTCGGCCAACACGGCACCGAAGGCGCGATGAAACGGGCCCGCCTCGCCCTCGACCCGGACCTCCCGGCGGTCGTCGTAACGGGTTCGATCGCGGAAATGATCGGTGGCGGCGTCACGCCCGAAGGTTCGAATATCGTGCGCTTTCTGCCGCGTACCATCGACGAGGACCAGTGGCAGAGCGCTGACCGCGCGATGAAATGGCTCTGGTCCGAATTCGGACCCAAGGGTGGCAAGGTCCCGGCTCCGCGCCGTCGGCCGGAAGGCGCAAAACCCCGCGTCAACATCATCGGCCCGATCTACGGCACCTACAACATGCCATCCGACCTCGCCGAAATCCGGCGCCTCGTCGAAGGCATCGGCGCCGAGATCAACATGGTCTTCCCGCTCGGCAGCCATCTTGAAGACGTTCGCAAACTGGCCGATGCCGACGCCAATATTTGCCTCTACAGGGAATTCGGCCGCCTGCTCTGCGAGGCGCTTGACCGCCCTTACCTGCAAGCGCCGATCGGCATCCACTCGACAACGGCATTCCTGCGGCAGCTCGGCGAGATGCTCGGCCTCGACCCGGAGCCGTTCATCGTCAGAGAAAAACACACCACGCTCAAGCCGCTCTGGGATCTTTGGCGCTCAGTCACCCAGGATTTCTTCGCCACCGCAAGCTTCGCGATCGTTGCCAACGAGACCTATGTGCGTGGCATCCGTAACTTCCTCGAAGAGGAAATGGGGCTTCCCTGCACGTTCGCTGTCCCACGCAAGCCGGGTACGAAGACCGACAATATTGAGGTCTCGGAACTGACCGCGAGCAAGACACCCATGATCATGTTCGGCTCATTCAACGAGCGCATGTACATGGCCGAGTGCAACGCCCGCGGCAAATTCGTTCAGCTTTCCTACCCAGGCGCCATCGTACGCCGACATACCGGAACGCCAGTCATGGGCTATTCGGGCGCCGCCTGGCTGATCCAGGAAGTCTGCAACGCGCTGTTCGACATCCTCTTCGAAATCCTGCCCCGCGCCGGTGAATTGGACGCAATCGAGCCGACGACGGCCCGCCAGCGCGTCTCCATCGCCTGGAACGCGGATGCTCAGGCCTCGCTCGAGACCTGTCTCAACAACGAACCGATCCTAGTCCGGATTTCGGCTGCGAAGCGCCTGCGCGATGCCGCCGAACGGGAGGCCCGTAGCGCGCAAGCGCCTGAAGTCACTCGCCAGCATGTCGAAACGGCAGCCCGCCTCGCGGGAGCACGCGCATGACCAGCGAGCGAGAAGTCCCGAAGTGGGGAAACCTGGAGGTGAAGGCATGATCACTGCAACGCAACACGAACCGGACGCGCGCCGCAATCAGGCAGACCGCCAATCGGAGCGGGTCAACCTGCGCCGTCTCTATCTGCTGATGTATCCGCTCTGCCTGGTGGCGGCGGTCGCAGCCAGACTGACCGACCATTCCGGAACTGCTGCTGAAAAGCCGGTCCAGTCCATTTTCGCCGAAGCCCGTTCTTCGGCCTATGCCGCTGCCGGTTACGCCTTTCAGGCGTGACCTTCCCTTTGCCGGTGTTCTCGACACCGACAAAACCCCGGCAGTGCTGCAAGGCGGTTCGGCCGGAACCCTGCCGCGGGGGCGCCGCGGTGTTCGAGACTAGGAGGTGAATTTGATGGCTGAAACATCAAATGTTTCACTTTCGGGTCTGACCGAAAGCGAAGCGCGCGAGGTCCATGGATTCTTCATCCAAGGCTTCATGATATTCACGGCGATTGCCATCGTCGCGCATATCTTGGTCTGGATGTGGCGTCCCTGGATTCCGGGCCCCGAAGGTTACAGCTCTCTTGAGGGCATCAACCAGACGGCTCTCTCGCTTCTGTCGATGATGGCTTAGGAGGACGCGATATGTGGAGAATCTGGCTTATGTTCGATCCGCGCAAAGCGCTGGTCGCACTGTCTGTATTCCTGTTTACGCTGGCGATCCTAATCCATTTCATCCTGCTGAGCACGGAGCGCTTCAACTGGCTGGAGGGCAAACCCCTCAAGACCAGTGCGCTGGAGCACTCCCTCTCTGAAGGCGTGGATCTCAAGCTCATCGGCTGAAGAACCAAGACGGCAGCGGGCGGCACCTCGGTCTCGCCCGCCGCCAAACGGCATGACCCGACAACGCCGCCTGGCTGATCACCTCTGGAGGAAACGAACATGGCGCTGCTGAGTTTTGAACGCAAATATCGCGTACGAGGCGGAACGCTGCTCGGAGGCGATCTCTTCGATTTCTGGGTAGGTCCTTTCTACGTCGGCTTCTTCGGCGTAACGACGGCATTCTTTGCGACACTGGGCACCGCTCTCATCATCTACGGCGCGGCCATCGGCCCGACCTGGAACATCTGGCAAATCTCGATCGCCCCGCCCGATCTCTCTTACGGGCTAGCCTTGGCACCGCTGAAGGAGGGTGGCCTCTGGCAGATCATCACCGTCTGCGCGCTGGGTGCCTTCATCTCCTGGGCGCTGCGCGAGGTGGAAATCTGCCGCAAGCTCGGCATCGGCTATCACGTGCCCTTCGCCTTCTCCTTCGCCATTCTCGCCTACGCCACCCTTGTCGTCTTCAGGCCGCTGTTGCTCGGCGCCTGGGGCAACGGCTTCCCCTATGGCATCTTCAGCCATCTGGATTGGGTGTCGAACGTCGGGTACCAGTATCTGCACTTTCATTACAATCCAGCCCACATGCTCGCGGTGACCTTCTTCTTCACCACGACTTTCGCGCTCTCGCTTCACGGCGGCCTAATCCTGTCGGCCGCCAATCCGGGCAGTTCGCTCACCGAACCGGGCAAGCAGGGCGAAGTGAAGACGCCTGAATATGAAGACACGTTTTTCCGCGACATCATCGGCTACTCGATCGGCACGCTCGGCATTCACCGCCTGGGCCTGATCCTGGCGCTGAACGCCGGCTTCTGGAGCGCCGTCTGCATCATCATCAGCGGCCCCTTCTGGAACCAGGGATGGCCGCGCTGGTGGAACTGGTGGCTTGAGCTGCCAATCTGGAACTGAGGGGGACCGGATCATGTTGCTGCAATATCAAAACATCATAACGCCAGTGCAGGTGAGCGGCCCCCTCGAAGAGGGCATGCCGCTTCCGAGAGGCGACAGCCCACGCGTTGGCACACCATTCCACGTCAAGCTGTTCGGCATGATCGGCAATGCACAGATCGGTCCGATCTACCTGGGCTATCTCGGCACGCTCTCATTGGTGTTCGGCTTCATTGCCTTCGAGATCATTGGTCTGAACATGTTCGCCTCGGTTGGCTGGGATCCGATCCAGTTCGTGCGACAGCTCTTCTGGCTGGGCCTCGAGCCTCCACCGGCGAAATATGGCCTGAAGATCCTGCCGCCGCTTGCCGAAGGGGGCTGGTGGCTGATCGCCGGCTTCTTCCTGACCACGTCGGTCCTGTTGTGGTGGGTCCGTGTCTATCGCCGCGCCCGGCAACTGGAGCTCGGCATGCATGTCGCATGGGCCTTTGCCGCCGCGATCTGGCTCTTCCTGGTGCTCGGTTTCATCCGACCGCTCCTGATGGGTAACTTTTCGGAAGCGGTGCCCTTCGGCATCTTCCCGCACCTCGATTGGACCGCCGCATTCTCGATCCGCTACGGCAACCTCTATTACAATCCCTTCCACTGCCTCTCGATCGTCTTCCTCTATGGCTCGGTGCTGCTCTTTGCGATGCATGGCGCAACCATCCTGGCAGTTGGTAAATATGGCGGTGAGCGCGAGCTGGAACAGATCACCGATCGCGGCACTGCATCGGAACGGGCAGCCCTCTTCTGGCGCTGGACCATGGGCTTCAACGCCACGATGGAATCCGTCCACCGCTGGGCCTGGTGGTTCGCCATCCTGACCCCGATCACCGGCGGCATCGGCATCCTGCTCACCGGCACGGTCGTCGACAACTGGTATCTCTGGGGCATCAACCACGGGATCGTGTCCCCGCTGCCGGGTTACCCCGGCGTCGTCGACCCGGCGCTTTGAGGAGAACGACCATGAAACTCTGGATTCCCTTCGCCGTCTCCGCCGGCACGTTGCTGACGATTGCAAGTTTCGTCGGAGCAGGCTGGGATGCGCCCCCGGTCGAAACCACGCAAACCGGTTTTCGCGGCACCGGCATGTACATCCATCGGGATGTCGAGAAGCAGGAGGCGTTGAAGGTCGCCAATGTCGTGCCGCCAGCCCCCTGGCAGGCGGATCCGAGCGGTGACAAGGCGCGCGATCTCTATGAGAACGTCCAGGTCCTCGGCGATCTCTCTGACGACCAGTTCAACCAGTTCATGGCCTCGATCACCGAATGGGTGGCCCCGGAAGCCGGCTGCAACTACTGCCACAACCCCGAGAATCTGGCGTCCGACGAACTCTACCAGAAGGTCGTTGCTCGACGGATGATCCAGATGACCCAGGCAATCAATGTCGACTGGAAGGCGCATGTCGGCGCCACCGGTGCCACCTGCTACACCTGCCATCGCGGCCAGGGCATTCCGACCAATTACTGGTACGAGGACAAGGAGCCGAAGCCGGCCGGCAACATGACGCAAAACCGCCAGGGCCAGAACGTTGTTGCCAAGTTCGGCGGCGGCTCGTCGCTGCCGCAGAATGTGCTGAAGGACTATCTGCTCGACACAAAGCCTATTCGGGTGCATTCGACGACAGCACTGCCGACCGGCACCAACACGGCGACCACGAAGGAGACGGAAGCCACCTGGTCGCTGATGATGCACATGTCGGAATCGCTCGGCGTCAACTGCACCACCTGCCACAACTCCCGCGCCTTCAACGACTGGGACCAGAGCCCGCCGCAGCGCGTGACGGCATGGCACGGCATCCGTATGGTCCGCGATATAAATGCGAACTACGTCCAGGGACTCACACCCGTTTTCCCCGACCACCGCAAGGGGCCGGAAGGCGACGTCTTCAAGGTCGGATGCGCCACCTGCCATGCAGGCGTACAGAAGCCGCTCTACGGGGTCTCCATGCTGCAGGACTACGTCGATGCGCTTGCCAAAAAGGGCCCGACAGCAGTCCCGGACTATACCACCTATCAGCCGGGCACGACGCAGAAGATGGCGCCGGCCGAGCAAAGCAGCGCAATCCTGCCAAAGCCGGCAACGGCTCAGACTGCCGAAGCCGTCCTGCCGACGGCACCGGCAACCAGCGACAACTGACGGCCTCCCAAGGCAGGCCGCAATGGGAAGGGGAGCTTTCGGGCTCCCCTTTTCTGTTGCGCCAGGAAGACGCGTATGTCGCGCACCACCGGCCCTACCGCGCTGGGGATGTCTCGTTGAGATTTTAGATGAATGATGGCTTGTGGAGGAGATCCAGGAATGGCGTAGGAATAAGCCACGATTACCGGGAACAGCACTTTGCAACGCATCTTCCCACCCGGAACAGATCGAGGCGGAAGGGAGGTGCACGACTGCAGGAGAAGGATTGGCTTAAAGCTGATCGAATCCCAGATCCGGAAAGCGTTCCAGGTAGATGCGGAACCAGGGCGTGAAAGAGAAGGGTGTTTCGCGCATCTCCCGCTGCAGCTCATCTGCGCCGATCCAGCGCACTGCCTCGACCTCATCTTCATCCGGAAGGATCGCAAGCTGGCTGCGGTCTGCTTGAGCGCTGAACAGCGTCACACGCTCGTTCTCGTGCAGACCACCGCCGACATCGGCTGAGTAATCCACGGTCTGGTGGCGGGTGAGCGGAAGGGAGAAACCGAGCTCTTCCTCCAGTCGGCGTGCGGCACAGGCCTCGATCGTCTCGTCCCAGTGCGGATGGGTGCAGCAGGTATTCGCCCACAAGCCGCCGCAATGATACTTGGCCTGAGCACGCTTCTGGATGAGCAACTTGTCGCCGTCGAAGACGAAGACGGACACGGCAAGATGCTGAAGACCCTCGACATGGGCCTTCATCTTCTCGACCGGGTAAAGCGACCCATCGGCCGCGATCGCCGGAATGACAATGCTCTCTGGCATCATTGCTCCGCTCTGCTCATTCGCCCCAGAGGCGATAAGCCCTTTGCCCGTCTCAGGCAACTGCCCGCGCCAGCGCGCATTTCGACCAAAGCGAACAGAGGGCCTCGGCCAGGTGAGTGATGTCGGCGTCATTGTGCAGCGGCGTCGGCGTGATACGCAGGCGTTCCTTGCCCACCGGCACCGTCGGATAGTTGATCGGCTGGACATAGATGCCGAAGTCGTCGAGCAGCACGTCGGAGATCCATTTGCACTTGGAGGCATTGCCGACCATCACCGGAACGATATGGCTCGGATTGCGCATATGCGGGATGCCCCGGGCATCGAGCGCGGCGCGCACCTTGGCGACAGCCGCCTGGTGCCGTGCACGCTCGAACTGGCTTTCCTTGAGATGGCGGATCGACGTAGTTGCCGCAGCCGCCAGTGCCGGCGGAATGGCGGTGGTAAAGATGAAGCCCGAAGCGAACGAGCGGACGAAGTCGATGAGCACGGCCGGTCCGGTGATATAGCCCCCCATGACGCCGAAAGCCTTGCCGAGGGTCCCTTCGATCACGGTCAGACGATCCATCAGGCCCTCGCGCTCGGCAACGCCGCCCCCGCGCGGACCATACATGCCGACCGCATGGACCTCATCGAGATAGGTGAGCGCACCGAATTCGTCGGCTACGTCGCATATCTCGCGGATCGGCGAAATGTCGCCATCCATCGAATAGACGCTTTCGAACGCGACGAGCTTGGGTGCCGCCGGATCATCGGCGGCCATCAGTTCCCGGAGATGTTTCGGATCATTGTGGCGGAACTGCCGCTTGATGCAACGCGAGTGGCGGATGCCTTCGATCATGGAGGCATGGTTCAGCGAATCCGAATAGCAGATGATACCCGGGATCTTCGACAGGAGCGTGCCGAGCGCCGCCCAGTTCGACACATAGCCGGAGGTGAAGATCAGGGCGCCTTCCTTGCCATGAAGGTCGGCGAGTTCGTTCTCCAGGAGCACGTGGTAATGGTTCGTGCCCGAGATGTTGCGGGTCCCGCCGGCCCCTGCCCCACACTTGCGGATGACCTCGGTCATCCGGTCCATGACCTTCTCGTTCTGCCCCATGCCGAGATAATCATTGGAGCACCAGACCGTCACTTCGCGGACCGTCTTGTCCTCATTGTAGAAGGTTGCCTTGGGGAAGGCCGAGCAGTGACGCTCAAGCTCTGCGAATACGCGGTAATTGCCGGCCGTGCGGAGATCGGCAAGCGCTGACTCCATGTGCTGCAGAACGTCCATCAGTCTTTCCTCTTCCCGATCTGGTCTTTTCCAAGTGCGCTCCAGGAGGCAACGGGCGGTACCGCCGGGCGGACTCCCTGGAGATGTGATCCGCCATCCAGGGGATGTCCTGCGGCAAGCGGCGCCCCCGGCCGCGCCATCGCCCAGCGCCACAGCGTGGTATCCGAGACGGGCAGCACGAGGATGAGATGTTCGATGATGGCAAGCGCCATGAATGTCGCGAGCAGCGTGTGGCCGACGACCGAATGTTCCTGGGTGGCGCGATTGGCGCCGACCACCAGAATGATGAAAAGACCGGCAGCGACGGCAAGCAGCAGCGGAAAAATCGGCGTGAGCCGGTCTGTCCGGAAATAGCTTTTCAGATGCGCAATTCCCTTCGGCATCAGCTCGCTCACCGCATGCGGCGCTCCGAGGAAGATCAACAGCTTGGCCGAGATCCGCATACCCCAGAGCAGGCCGAAAGCGGCAAGACCGAACCGGTTCGGATTGCCCGAAAGCGTGAACCACAACACCACGGCGGTGATGAGAATGGCGATCTCGTGATCGCTCACGGCCTGCCAGGCGGCCTTGAAGCGGGCCGGGCCGCTCAAGCCCGGCGGGCAATCACCGCTGCGCGGGCCAGTCAGTCGCCCGGTCAGAAAAGCGGCCTCGTGCCAGGCCCAGACGAGCAGTGCCCCGAAGAAGCCGGCATAGGAACCGAGCGGCGTCTGTTCCCGCGCGCCGAAGAGCATCAGTAGGAAACCGCCTGCGCCGACGACGGTCATGACCGGCATCAGGGACAGGATGCGCCATTCCTTCGGCTCGGGTCGACTGACCATGGCCAACACCAGCCCCGTTGACACCCACCAGACGGTGATGGCGATAGCGACGACGGCGAGCGGGTGCGAGAAGCTCATGGATTCCCCTCACCAGACCGGTTGCAGCCGAGAGGTTGCCGGAATGGCATTCGACTTCGTCGGAACCAGATACATTCGGATGAAATTGACGGCAGCCGCTGCCGACCAGAAGCCCTTGGCGATCTTGCCCGACAACCCAACCTTGGCATCCGCCGCAATGGCCTTGCGATTGATCCGCTCCATGCGGCGGAAACCTTCATGCAAGGCCGGATTGTCGAGATCGAGCACCAGCGGGAAGCACTGGCGCGAGATCTCGCTGGTCAGCCGGAAGACCTTCATGTCGTAGTCGTCGATGTCGACGCCGAGCCCCTTGTGGAACGCCGGGCGCATGTGGTCGCGCACATACATCGTCGCAAAGACGGCGAGCAGGAAAAACTTGATCCAATACTTGTTCATGCCCTCCATCAACCGCTTATCCGAGCGGATGATCAGCGAGAAGGCCTCGCCATGCGAGAACTCGTCATTGCACCACTGGCGGAACCACTTGAAAATCGGATGGAAGCGTTGCTCGGGATGCTTTTCGAGGTGGCGGAAGATGGTGATGTAGCGGGCATAGCCGATCTTCTCGGAGAGATAGGTGGCGTAGTAAATGAACTTCGGCTTGAAGAAGGTGTACTTCTTCGCCTTGGCGAGAAAGCCCATGTTCACGCCGATGCCGAAATCTTTCAGCGCATCATTGATAAAGCCGGCATGGCGGGATTCGTCGCGGCTCATATAGCCGAAGAGTTCGCAGATCTCCTGGTTCTTGCCCCGGCGCTTCATCTCCTTGTAGAGGACGCAGCCCGAGAATTCGGAGGTGAGCGACGAGACGAGGAAGTCGATGAACTCCTCGCGCAGGTCGTCCGGCAGGGCATCGATGTCGATATCGTCCCAGTCTTCGTTGCGCTTGAAGTGGCCGCGGTTCGGATCGCTCTTCATCTGGGCGATCAGGACATCCCATTCGGCCCGAACCGGCTCGACATTGATCTTGTCCATCTCGTCGAAATCGGTGGTGTAGAAACGCGGTGTCAGCATGGTGGAGACGAGCGCGCTGCGGGTCGTGTCGTTGACGCCGGCCATGCGCTCCTCAACGGTCGGCTCGTGGTCGGCAAGATCAACAGGGGAAACATGATTGTTCATGACAGTGCCCTCTCGGTGAAGCTGAATTCGCACAATTCCATCATGTCGAGATCGCCGGTGGCGCGGATCCAGGCGCGTTCGAGAAAGCCCGCCCGCGTAATGGTCGCCTTGCGGCGAAAGTTTTGGCTGGAACCATAGGGGATCTGGACCGGCGCACCGTGCACGAGCACCTCGTCACCCGGATGCACCACGATGCCATTGTCGAACCTCAAATGCGCCCCCAGCGCCTCGAAGGTGTTGTTGATCTCGACGGTACAATCGACCGTCTCCTTGTGGCGCATCAGCGCGAAGACCGGGTTCATGGCAGTTTTCCTCCCTGCTCGCCCAGAAGGGCTTCGAATGCGGCCACGTTGTCGCGGCCGAAGGCTGCGAGATAGATGCGTTCTCCCGTACCGGTGTCGGACAGGCTGACGGGTCCCACCTCCCATTTGATCAGGCGGTAGGGCGCATCGAAGGGAACCTTGGCGACTTGGCGCATGCGCTCGAAGGCGCGCAGCGACCCGCGCACGAAGCCACCGGTCTCAGGGCCGTAGCTTGCAATTTCGACGCTCGTTGCGGCGTCTTGAACGACGACACGATCATCCGCAGTCCGCAGGATCACCAGATCACGCACAGCGACTGGCTCGCCAAGCTGCTGCTTGACGAGGCCAAGACCCGTGGTCTGGCCGACGACGACGGCAGTCGCTGTAAAGCCGAGAAGCCCGAGCAATCCGACGAGAAGCGCCGTCGGAAGGCGGTTCGGGGCGCGACCTTTGCGGTTCGAGAGATAGCCGAGGCTGGACGCCGATCCCATGGTTCCCTCCTATTCCGCTGCAACGGCAGCAGGTGCCGATGGCATGGATGGAGCAACGGAGATGCGAGGCTGGTTGGCATGCGAGGCGCGAAACTGCACGAAGGCGGTCGACAAGACGGTTGCGGCCTTCTCGACATCGGGCAGATAGACAAGGCTCGGCTCCGGCCGCGAAAAACGCCAGCCGCGAACATGCGGCCACTGGATCAGCCAGGACAGCCGCGTTTCCGGCGAAACGGCAATCGCGATCATGCCGCCCTTGCCGCCAAGTTTGGCGGTCGACACGGCTGTGATCTGCCGAAAAGGAAGGTTCAGCGTCATCGATAGTGCGACGCCGAAGCGCATGACGACGCGCTCGGTGGTGATGGTGTAAAGCGTGGTCTTCTCGACAGCCCAGGCGAAGAGCTCGATCATGCCGATCAGAACGGCGGCGAGCGCCGCGAGGATCGCGACGGAGAAAAGCATCCCGCCGATCTCGCGCCCGTCATGCAGACCGGACACCACGGCCCAAACCGCCAGCGCCGCAAAATAGCCACCGATCCAGCGAACCTTCAACAGATGCCGGCTGAGCAGCTTCGCACTCGGACGCCCCTGCCAGAGGATGATCTCGCCAGCCGGCGGCAGGCCGGGAAGGCCCGGCACCGGCTCGATCTCATGTTCCCGCGTGACGAACTGGCTCACAGCAGCGGCTCCTGACGGCTCTTGTCCGCATAGAGCAGGCCCGCACCGAAATAGGCGGCGATCTTGTCTTCTTCCAGAAGCGTGACGAGTTCGAGGCGCGCGGTCGCCGGCACATCGGCGAACTGGGCGGCAGAGATGGCGTGAACATAGAGATAGCGACTATTGCCACGACCCGTGCGGTA
This sequence comes from Rhizobium glycinendophyticum, assembly GCF_006443685.1. Classification (NCBI taxonomy): domain Bacteria; kingdom Pseudomonadati; phylum Pseudomonadota; class Alphaproteobacteria; order Hyphomicrobiales; family Rhizobiaceae; genus Peteryoungia; species Peteryoungia glycinendophytica. The sequence goes on from NZ_VFYP01000003.1 coordinate 354,948, forward strand.
GACGACGAAGTTGTTGGGTACCAGCACCGTGCGGGCGCCCTCGCCGAGGCTCACTTCGTAATAGCGGATGAGGTGCTCGGAACGATCGACCCAGACATCCTTGACGGTGCCGGCCGTCTTGCCGTCGAAACCCTGAACCGGCAGCCCCCGCGGATCGACCTGCCCGTCCACGATCGAAAAGCCTTCGGCGACGCGGAGCGGCACGATCCGGGCATCGCCATGCGCCGTCATGTCAGGCTTGTCGGCGCGCTCGGCCCAGGAACCGGGGCCGATGCCGGCGAGAAGCGGATTGCCGACCGGCTCGCTCGGATATCCCGGCGCCGGCGCCACCCGGCGGGAAGGGAAGCTGCGCGCGTCTCGCTTGAAATCCGGAACCTGTTTCAGCCCCTGCCCGTGCGGCAGCACAAAGGTCTTCTTCGGCGGAATGAAAAGCCAGGGGCTCTTATTGTAGCGGCCGGAAACATCTTCTTCGAGCGGATATCCCTCCCGCCGGTCTTCCTGGCGCAGATACCAGATGAGGCCCGCGAAAAAGATCCAGAAGGCATAGAGCACCACCTGTGCGACGTCCAAATTGCTTGTAAGCGATCCGGTCATGGTTGACCCTCCAGTTTTAGGTTTCCTGCCGGCAATCAGCCGGGCAGTTCCGCCAATCCAAAACGCATGTCGTGATTTTCGTCCCGCCCGTACCGATGCCTCGTGAGCGGTCCGACGATCGCAAGGCAAAGGAACAGAAGAACGATTTCAGAAAGATAGACGATGACGTATCCCGAGGCGGGGGTCATCATGGTCCCGCCCAGCGAGCCGTTGAGGGCGAGCGCATTGACCGTGTTCTTGACCAGACCGCCCGCCAGCAGACTTGCCCCGATGGCTGTCGCCTGAACGGCACCCCAGGCACCGACCACCAGACCGCTGTCCGATTTCTCCGAGACGCCCATCGCCGCCAGCATGGTGCCGACGGCAAACAAACCGCCACCGAGCCCGATCCCCGCCGCTCCCGTATAGAAAAGCCCGGTCAGGCCGAGCGGCGAGGCGAAGATCACGCAGGAAAAAGCCGCGATTCCGACCAGGATTCCACGCGCGGCCACCCGGAAGACAGGCGCGCCGTGCTGCAGGCTGTGCGCCGCCCAGGCAAAGCCTGCCATGGTGCCGGCGGCCCAGATCCCGGTCAGCCGGGTCGTCTCGCCGACCGTCAGCCCCAGAATTTCCCCGCCGTAAGGCTCGAGCAGAATATCCTGCATGGAGAAAGCGGCAGACCCGATCGCGACCGCGATCAAGAGGCGCAAAACACCAGGATCGCTGCGATACTCGTCCAGAGCGTCGAAGAAGCTCACCAGATCGCGATCGGGCGCACTGCGGGCCGTATCGCGCGCTTCCTGCTTCCAGATGGCAACGAGATTGATGATCATGGTCAAAAGGGCGGTGCCCTGAATGACCTGAATCAGCAGCTTGGGGCTGAAATCGACGAGGAAGTAGCTGTAGAAGGTCGACGCGCCGATCATGCCCAGAAGCAGCATGAAATAGAGGAGCGCGACGACACGCGGCCGTTTTTCCTGCGTCACGAGATCGCTCGCGAGCGCAAGGCCCGCCGTTTGCGCCATATGCATGCCGAAGCCGGTCAGGATGAAGGCAAGACCGACGCCGGCCGCGCCCGCCCATTCGGGACCAACGGTTTGCGACTGCAGGACCAGCAGCGCGAAGGGCATGATGGCGAGCCCGCCGAACTGCAACAGGGAACCGAGCCAGATATACGGTACGCGCCGCCAACCGAGCACGGACTTGTAGGTATCGGAGCGATAGCCGAAGAACAGCCGCAGCGGCGCGACCAGCACCGGAATGGCAACGACGGCAGACACCAGCGCCACGGAGACGCCGAGTTCGACGATCAGCACGCGGTTGAGCGTGCCGGTCAGAAGCACCATGACAAACCCGGCCGAGACCTGGAACAGCGACAGCCGCAGCAGGCGCGACAGGGGCATCTCCACCGAGGCAGCATCGGCGAACGGCATGTAGCGCGTGCCCATCTTCTGCCAGAAGCCGATCAACTTGCGATTGGCGGTGGAGAGCGTGTTCACCGGATTACCTCCATGGCCTGGGAGGTATAGAAGCCGACGCCGACTTTATGGCTCCGGCCGCTCGTCCAACCCGCAAAGCCGGGATTGTGCAGCATCTCCGACACCAGCCGATCCGGCTGCACCGGATAGATGGCCGGCGCCCGATTGCCGCGCGGAAAGATCTTGCCCGTGGCCAGCATCGCCCGCAGCAGGCGGGATCCGGGAGCGAGCGTGAAGATAATGCTGCGCGATGTCCGCTCCGCCAGGCGGTGCAGAACGCGCACCGCATCGGCTGGCCGGTAATGGATCAGGACATCCATGGCGACGACCGCATCGAAATGGCCATGGCGCGGATCGAGCATGTCGCCGCTATGGAAGGTGACGGAGCCGCGGCCGCCTGGGCCGAATGTGGAGAGATCCAGCGCCCGCTGCCGAGCATGGGCGATCATCTGGGCGGAGAGGTCGACGCCGACCACCTCGGCGCCGCGCTCGACGAGTTCAAAGGATAGAACACCCGATCCGCAGCCGGCATCGAGAATGCGCCACCCGGTGAGATCCTGCGGCAGCCAGTTCACCAGCGTCCGGCGCATCTCTTCACGCCCCTTGCGCACGGTGGCCCGTATACCGCTCACCGGCTGGTCGCCGGTCAGCCGCTTCCAGGCATCAAGCGCCGTGCGATCGAAGTAGTGTTCGATCTCGCCGGTTCTGCGGATGTAATCGGCCTGGCTCATGATCCGCCCTCACTCGAACCCGAGAAATTCGAAGATGTCCCGGTCTTTCATCGGCTCGGCTTCGAGCGCCGGGGTACCTGCCCAGAGAACTTCGGCGAGCCGCAGATATTCGTTCTGGATGGCCACGATTTCCGCGCTGTCGCCCATTTCGAACAGTGTCGCCTTCTTCAGCCGGCTCAGCCGCACATGGTCGCTGTCCGGCACATGGGCGAGCCGCTTCAGCCCGATCGCTTCATTGTAGCGATCGATTTGGTCGGTCTCGCGCGAGCGATTGGCGATCACGCCACCGAGGCGAACTTCGTAATTCTTCGACTTCGCCTTGATCGCAGCGACAATGCGGTTCATCGCGAAGATGGAATCGAAGTCGTTGGCTGCGACCACCACGGCCCGTTCGGCATGTTGAAGCGGCGAGGCAAACCCGCCGCAGACGACGTCACCGAGAACATCGAAAATCACCACATCGGTATCGTCGAGCAGGTGATGTTCCTTGAGCAGCTTGACGGTCTGGCCGACGACATATCCGCCACAGCCGGTGCCGGCCGGCGGCCCTCCGGCTTCGATGCATTGCACGCCGTTATAACCCTCGACCATATAGTCCTCGGGCCGCAGTTCCTCGGTGTGGAAGTCGACCTTTTCCAGGACGTCGATGACGGTCGGGATCAGGCTCTTGGTCAGCGTGAAGGTGGAATCGTGCTTGGGATCGCAGCCGATCTGCAGGACCCGCTTGCCGATCATCGAAAAAGCCACTGAGAGGTTGGACGAGGTCGTGGATTTGCCGATCCCGCCCTTACCGTAAACTGCAAAGACCTTAGCCCCTTCGATCTCCATGGTCGGGTCGAGATGGACCTGGACGCTGCCGTCGCCATCGGCGCGCTGCCGAAGTTTTTCCGCCAGCCGCGCCTCGCGTTCCGCCGTCTTGCCGTGCGTGTAGATGTTCATTGGGCAGCCTCCCTGACCAGGCCTTCGAGCCGGTCTTCCAGCTCCTCGCCGGCTTGTTTCAACGCAGCGATGGTTTCCGCATCGGGCTGCCAGTAATTGCGCTCATGCGCTTCGATCAGCCGCGCGGTCACGCGCGCAGCGGAGGCGGGATTGAGGGTCGCCAGCCGCTCGCGCATGGCGGCGTCGAGCACGAAGGTCTCGGTGATCTGCTGATAGACCCAGGGATCGACATCGCCCGTGGTTGCCGACCAGCCGAAGGTGTTGGTCACCTGCGTCTCGATGTTGCGCACGCCTTCATAGCCATGCTTCAGCATGCCCTCGAACCACTTCGGGTTCAGCGTCCGGGTGCGCGTTTCAAGCGCCACCTGCTCCCCGAGCGTGCGGACCCGGCCTTCACCCTGGGTCTGGTCGGAGATGAAGACGGGCAGCGTGCCGCCGCCCTTGGCGCGGGTCACGGCCTTGCTGAGCCCGCCCAGCGTGTCGAAATAGTTCTCGATCGTGGTGACCCCGATCTCGACCGAATCGAGGTTCTGATAGGCCATGTCGACCTGCCCGATCATTGCGTCGAAGACATCGACCTGCTGGCTGGTCTTGCCCCGGCGATTGATCGCGAAGCTCTTCCGGTTGCTGTAGGTCTGGGCAATTTCCTCGTCATCTGTCCACGAGGAGGAGGCGACCAGCATGTTGACGTTCGCGCCATAGACGCCGTCGGCATTGGAGAAAACGCGATAGGCCGAAGCCTCGATGTCGCAGCCATGCGCTTCACAATAGGCTAGCGCATGTTTGCGGATGAAGTTCATTTCGACCGGCTCGTCCGCGATGGCGGCGAGATAGCTGGCTTCCGCCAGCATGCTGGCCTGGATCGGCAGAAGATCGCGGAAGATGCCCGACAGCGTCATCACCGCATCGATGCGCGGACGCTTCAGCTCTTCGAGCGGCACGAGAACGGCCCCGCAGACGCGGTTATAGGTGTCGAGCTTCGGACGGGCACCCATCAGGGCCATGGCCTGGGCGAGCGGCGCACCACCGGTCTTCAGGTTGTCCGTACCCCAGAGGACGACAGCCACCGTCTCGGGAAGCCGTCCATCCGTCAGCAGGTAGCGGTCGAGCACCTTGGCAGCCTGACGCTCGCCATCCTGGATCGCAAAGGCGCTCGGAATGCCGAAGGGATCGAAACCGTGAATGTTGCGGCCGGTCGGCAACAGCTCCGGCGTCCGCAAAAGGTCGCCCGAGGGTGACGGCATGACGAAGCGTGCGTCGAGCGCCTTGACCAGTCCGTCGATCTCGCCGTTCCGCGACAGTTCGAGGTTCATGGTCGAAAGTTTGGCGACGCAGGCCTGCACTTCGGCATCGGCATCCTGCACGATTGCGCTGATCGTGGAGGCATCCATCCGCGCGATCGCCGGCAGGAGACGCGCTTGGCGGCCGTCGCGGGCGATGGCAGGCATGCTTGCCGCGACATGCTCGATCATCTCGATCCGTTCGGCTTCCTCCATGCCACGTCCGGCGATGTGCAGCCCATTGGGGATGAGCGCGTATTCGACCTCGGTAATCTCGGCGACGAGATGACGGATGACGTCGGCTTCGGAGAGCCCCAGTGTATCCTTTCCGAGTTCGAGCTGCTGCGCCTGAACCTGGATCAGTTGGAACAGACGTTCGCGCTCGACCAGCGCTTCGGGGGCAGCGCTGCGATAGCGGTCGAGGCTGCCCTTCAGATCGCTCAAGCCTTTGTAGAGACCGGACTGGGTGATCGGCGGCGTCAGATAGGAGATCAGCGTGGCGGCCGAGCGCCTTTTGGCCATGGTTCCTTCGGACGGGTTATTGGCCGCGTAAAGATAGAAATTGGGCAGAGCGCCCAGAAGACGATCCGGCCAGCAGGTCGCCGAGAGCCCGACCTGTTTGCCAGGCATGAACTCAAGTGCGCCATGGGTGCCGAAATGCAGGACAGCGTCGGCCCGATAGGTCTCGCGCAGGTAGCGGTAGAAGGCCGCAAAGGCATGGTTCGGCGCAAAACCGCCTTCGAACAGCAACCGCATCGGGTCACCTTCGTAACCGAAGGGCGGCTGGATCGCGACGAGCAGCTTGCCGAACTGACGCCCGAGCACGAAGATGCCGCGCCCATTGCTGAGCACCCGCCCCGGCGCCGGGCCCCAGTGCCTCTCGATGTCGGCAAGATGTTGTTCATGCCGCACATGCTGGTCCGCCGGAATGACGGTATGCACATTCGCTTCCGTCCCGTAGAGCGGCGCGTTGCCCACGAGGATCGCATCTTTCAGAGCCTCCGCATCGACGGGCAGCTCGACATCATAACCTTCCGATTTGAGCCGGCGCATGGTCTCGAAGAGGCTCTCGAAGACCGAAAGGTAAGCGGCAGTTCCAATGCTGCCGCTGTTCGGCGGATAGTTGAACATGGCGATCGCGATCCGGCGTTCGGAGCGCATTTTGCGGCGGAGGTCAACCATGGCGGCCAGCCGGTCGGCCAGGAGGTCAACGCGCTCGGCATCGGGCTGCATGCAGGAGCGTCCTGACGGACAAGCCCCGAGCTCGCGAGAGCAGATGCAGGGCCGTGTTGTACCACCGCCATCGGAACGACCGCCGAACACCATGGAGCCTGTTGCTCCGTCGAGTTCGGGAATGGCGACCATCAGCGTGGTCTCGATCGGTGTCAGGCCCTGCGACGACGATAGCCAGGCCTCCCTCGTCTGAAACTCGGTGACGAAGGCTGAGAGATAGGGGACGTCCAGGGCCAGCAAGGTCTGGGCTGCCGCCGCCGCATCGCTGTAAGCGGGGCCGCCGACCAGCGAGAAGCCGGTGAGCGAACACAGGGCGTCGATCACGACCCCACCGTTTTCCGGCATCATGTAACGCTCGATGGCACCGCGCATGTCGAGCCCGCTGCAGAAGACCGGCACGACGTTGAAGCCGCGGATTTCGAGCTCACGGATGACCCGATCATAAGGTCCGGTATCGCCCGACAGGATATAGGTCCGCATCAACAGCACGCCGATGGTGCCACGGGCGCCGGACTTGGACGGCAAATCACCGAGCCGGGTGGTCACACGGGGCCGCAGGCCCGGGTGATACAACCCGACTTCGGGATACTCGACCGGGTCGCCGACGATCAATCGACCGGAGAGCGCCTTGCGCTCGCCTTTGGCATATTTGCTGACGAGCAACCGCACCATGTTGACGATGTTCTCGTCGGACGCGGCGATACGATATTGCAGGGTCAGGAAATAGTTGCGCACATCCTGCGCCGTCCCCGGAATGAAGCGGAGCAACTGCGGCAAGCGGCGCAGCATGGCGAGCTGCCGCTCACCCGCCGTGCGACCATTGTCCTTGCCACCGCGTGAACTCTTGCCGCGCAGCTTCTTCAAGAGCGCCAACGGACCCTTCTGCTCTTCGCTCATGCGAAAGCGGCCCATGGAAGTGTATTTCATGATCGTGCCGGCCGACATGCAGCAGACCATGGCGTCGCATTCGCGGTGCCGGGCCTCCAGGACATCGGCGATCGCCCGCACATGCTCCTCGACGAAGATCATCGACACGATGATGATGTCGCCGGACAGGATCGCCGCGCGACAGGCGTCCAGACTGGCGGGATCGTCGTTCCAGTCGGTCGCGGCATGAACGGAAAGTGTCAGCCCCGGCAGATCGGCGACAAGTTTGCGGCGGGCGTCGTCGACAGCCGCACCCATGTGGTTGTCGAGCGTCACCAGCACCACCCGAACCGGGGTGCTGTCAGCGGGCGAAATGTGCTTTCGCGTCATACAGCGTCTCCACGGTGATCGGTTGGATGCCCTTGCCGGCGGCAAAGAGCTCGGTATTGCGACGTGCCTTGCCGCGCACGAAGAAGGGGATTTTCTTCAGTTCCTTTTCGGCCTCGACGGTCCAGCCGACCGGCTGATCGACAGCGTCCGGCATGATGATCGGGGCAGCGTCGACCGGTGCCTTGGCTGTACCGGTTTCATGCAGATGCGAGGCAGCTGCCCCGTCATTGAACTCGAAATCGTCGCGGAACATCTGCAAGAGATGCTCCTCCAGACCCATCATCAACGGGTGGACCCAGGCGTCGAAGATGACGTTGGCACCTTCAAAACCCATCTGCGGCGAATAGCGAGCAGGGAAATCCTGAACATGGACCGGGGCGGAGATGACAGCGCAGGGAACCCGCATCCGCTTGGCGATATGCCGCTCCATCTGCGTGCCGAGCACGAGTTCCGGCCGTGCGGCGATGATTGCCTGCTCGACGTCGAGATGATCGTCGGTGATCAGCGCCTCGATCCCGTATTGTTCGGCCGCCTCGCGCACATCACGGGCGAATTCGCGCATATAGGTGCCGAGGCCGCAGACCTTGAAACCGAGTTCGCGGCTGGCAATGCGGGCGGCAGCAATGGCATGGGTCGCGTCGCCGAAGATGAAGACGCGCTTGTTGGTAAGGTAATTGCTGTCGACCGACTTGGCGTACCAAGTGGACCGCTCCTGCTCATTGCTCGCGTCAACCATGGCAGGAAGTCCGGCCATTGCCCGGGCTTCGGCAAGAAAGGCTCTGGTAGCCTGCACGCCGATCGGAACGGTCGAGAGGAAGGGCATGCCATGCGTCTTCTTCAGCCAGCGTGCGGTCACATCGGCGATCTCGGGATAGAGCACGATATTGAACGCGGCGTCCGGCAGACGGGCGAGATCGGCAGGTGAAGCACCGAGAGGCGCGACAACCCGGACATCTAGTCCGTGCTCCTCCAGGAGCCGCCTGATTTCCACCACGTCATCGCGATTGCGAAAGCCCAGGGCGGTCGGACCGAGAATATTGCAGCTGTTCGGCGCGATCTCGGACGGGCGCGAAACACCCCCGGCAAAGTGGCGCACGAGGCGATAGAAGGTTTCGGCAGCGCCCCAGGCCTCCTTTTTCTGATAGGACGGCAGCTCCAACGCCACCACCGGCACGTCGACATCGAGCGTCTTCGCAAGGCCGCCGGGATCATCCTGCAGCAGTTCGGCTGTACAGGATGCGCCGACCAGCAATGCCTCCGGCTGAAAGCGATCGACGGCATCACGGCAGGCGGTCTTGAAGACGTCGGCCGTCGAGCCTGCGAGATCGCGCGCCTGGAACGTCGTATAGGTGACCGGCGGTCGAGACTGCCGGCGCTCGATCATCGTGAACAGCAGGTCGGCATAGGTATCGCCCTGCGGTGCATGCAGCACGTAATGCACACCGGTCATCGAAGCGGCGATGCGCATGGCGCCGACATGCGGCGGGCCTTCATAAGTCCACATCGTGAGCTTCATGACGCAACCCTCCGTGAAGGAGACGCCGCGCCCGAAAGCAGGCCCTGCCGCATCAGCGGCCGCGCAAAAAGCTCGGCCAGATCGCCAGCCTGCTCATAGCCTTGGATCGGCGTGAAGGCGAATTCGATCGACCACTTGGTGACAAGCCCCTGCGCCTCGAACGGGTTGGCAAGGCCCATGCCGCAGACGATCAGATCGGGGCGGGCGGCGCGGCAGCGATCAATCTGCACCTCGACATCCTGGCCTTCCGAAATCGACACCCCCGGCGGCAGCATGGCGAGTTCGCCTGCAACATGTTCACGGTGCAGATAAGGACTGCCAACTTCGATGATTTCGGCATCCAGCTCGCGGTTCAGGTAACGAGCGAGCGACGGCTCCATCTGCGAATCCGGAAAGAGGAAGATCCGTTTTCCCTCGATCCACGGGCGATAATGCGCAGTGGCTTCGCGCGCCCGACGGCGCGGTGCGGCCGTCACGGCTTCGAAGCGGCTCGCAGAGACTCCGAATGTGGTCGCAATCGCCTGCAGCCAGGCGGTTGTGCCCTCTTCGCCCAGCGGGAAGATCCCATCGATCCGCCGCGCACCGGCGGATTCGAGTGCGGCAGCCGTGGCACCAAGATAGGGCTGGGCCAGAACATAACGCGTTTGCGGCCCAATCGGAGCCAGCACATCGCTGCTGCGTCCAGGCAGGAAAACGACATCCTCGATGCCGAGATCGGCGAGCAGCCGAGCCATCTGATCCTCGACGACATCGGCGAGCGATCCGGCAACGACGAGCTGTGCCGGCCGGCCCGAGCGTATGTCACCGGGCAGACCGCGCACGAGCGCTGCGAGGAAATTGTCTTCACCTTGCGTGAACGTCGTTTCGATCCCGCTGCCCGAATAGCAGAGAACGCGCGGCCGCGAGGCATAACGGGCATTGAGCCGTTCGGCGGCACGACCGAGATCAAACTTGATCACTTCGGAGGGGCAGGAGCCCACGAGCACCAGCATGCGGATCTCGGGGCGTCGCTCCAGGAGCTTTTCGACGACTTCGTCCAACTCATCATGCATGTCGGCCATACCGGCCAGATCGCGCTCGTCCATGATCGCGGTTGCGAAGCGTGGTTCGGAAAAGATCATAACTCCGGCGGCCGACTGGATGAGATGGGCACAGGTGCGCGAGCCAACCACCAGGAAAAATGCATCCGGGATTTTGCGATGCAGCCAGATGATCGAGGTCAGTCCGCAGAACACTTCGTGCTGACCACGCTGGCGAATCGTGCTTCCGGTATTGCAGGGGGTGGGGAGCGGCTGGTTCATCCGGCATGCTCCGCGCCCAGGGCAGTCAGAGGAGCAGCGGAGGTCAACTGACGTTCGGTCTGGTCGAGCCTTGCCAATCGCAGCTTCCAGAGGAATTGCCCGGCATTGATGAGATAGGTCGCATATGCGGCAAGCGCGAGCAGCATGAGCTCAAAGGCGCCAAGCGAACCGGTATAGAGCGCGGCGAGATAGGCCGTGTGCAGGGCCAGCACCAGGATCGAGAAGACGTCTTCCCAGAAGAAGGCCGGTGCGAAGAGATAGCGCCCGAAGACGTGCTTTTCCCAGATCGAACCAGTGATCATGATCGCGTAAAGCGTCAGCGTCTTCACGACAACGGAAACCTGGGCCGCAACGAGACCCTCGCCGGTCAGAAGAAAACGCAGAATGAGAACGAGGCTGATTGCGAAAACAAGGAACTGGAAGGGAGCCAGGAGACCCTGCACCAGGGTCCAGCCACTCGCATCACGCCGCTGGCGTTCTTCCTGGGTGTAGAGCGGGCGCTTCGGCGCTGTTCCGGCTGGCATGCCCATCGGTTCCCCTCCCAATGCATCCCGCGGGCTATCGGGATTACAAAAAGAGTACCTCCGCAAAAGCCGAAGTGTCAACTTTGTTTGACGTATATTTTTATTTACAGAAACTTGAACTGGAGTCATTCTGGTTCCACGCCCTTCAAGTCCATGTTGCGGACCAGCTGGGACGGGATGACCGTTTTTTCGCTGAGGGAGGCGCGGGCGCGGTATGATGGAGGGATCGCTTAGCGTCGTGGACGAGCCCGTGGCGGGCGGAGAATCCGCGAATTCTCAGGGACAGACTTGTCCACACCCCCTTGTGGCCAGCAATCGTAGGGCTTACCTACATCCCAGTGATGGCGAAGCGCTCCGGCGCATCATAAAGGGAACGGTGGCCTCGATGACGGCCGAAAGGTTTTCGGCACGCTACGACGTCGGTCTGGAGCACGACCGCCTTTATGAAAAGGCGCTCGCCGAATTCCGTTTTCTTGTCGTCGATCCGAGAACCCGGCTTGCTTCTCTGCTCGCTTACCTTGAAGAGCAGCTGCCTCGCGGCAGGCCAGACTATGTTAAGGTCCTGTTTCTGGAAGCGGTGGCCAGGCTGCTGGGCAAGGAATGGATGTCCGACACCTGCGATTTCATCGACGTGACCATCGGGACAGCGAGACTGCAGGAAATCGTGCAATGCCTTTCCCGCCCCTATCGAGATGGAAACGGGGATCTTTCCGCCCCCCACGCCTTGATTCTCACGCCCGCAGGCGAGCAGCACACCCTCATGCCGCACATGATCGGCCTGCTGTTCGACACGCTCGGCTGGAACCGGCGGATCGTCGAGCCATCGGAGCACAAGGGCCGAAACTTTGCACCCTCCGTCGATCGTGCCGACGTCGCCTGTATCGGATGGAGCAACATTCGCCTCGCCGGCGAGTTTGAGAGCTTGGTGCACGATATCCGACGGCAGCGGCAGGACCGACAGCTACCTCTGATCGTAGGAGGCGCCGGGGCCCTGAACTCCATTGATTTGCTTGTCAGTTTGGGGATTGACTGCATCTGCGACAGTGTTTACTCGGCAGTGAAGATTTGCCAGAACTACTGTGAACTTCAACGGATCGGCCAGCCGTCGCGCCAGGCCGGTGGAACGGCTTTAGTCACGCCCAGCGGAATCGATTGGCTCACTCAATGAAGCCCCTCAACGGCCTACACGGATCCCAAGGCACTCCGATCGCAGAAAGCCTGCTGAAGACGCTTGGTCCGGAGGCTGTAGGGGCCCTTGTCAGCCTCGGCGCCGATGTCGTGATGCTGATCGACAAAACGGCAATTATATCGCAAGTTTATTTCAGCAATCCGGAACTGGCGGAATACGGTCTTGCCAAGAGCGTTGGCAAGCGCCTGCAGGACTGCGTGACGATTGAATCGGTCCCTAAGATCGACTCCTTGCTCGCCAGTGACAACACCCGTGACCCCGTCCGCGGCTACCAGGTCAATCACAAATGCGGTTCCAAACCCGACCTGCCGGTGGTGTATTCCGCCTATTCCAGCAAGGATCTGCCCTATAGCATCGTGGTCGGCCGTGAACTGCGCCAGCAATTTCAGGACCAGCAGCGTCTGGTTCAGGCGCAAATGGAGCTGGAAGCCGACTATCGCGAACTGCAGGAAGCCGAAACCCGTTACCGCACGGCTTTTAAGGTCGCTGCCGCCGCCTATGTGATGATGGACGGCGAAAAGCGCACGGTTCTCGATGCCAATGCATCCGCCATGGCTCTTCTTTCGCCCAATGGCGGTCCTGTGGCCGGCAAGCCGCTGCGCGACCTGTTCCACAAGCAGGACAGGGATCGCCTCGGCGATGCGATTGGAGAGGCGCGCCACAGCCCGAATGCTGTGCATGTCGACAACCTGCGCAGCGCGCGTGGCGAGAGCGTTTCTGCCACTATTCGGTCCTATCGTGAAAACGGCGTGACAAATCTTGTCCTTGCTCTATGGCCGGCGACGGAAGAACAGGAAACCAGGCGCCAGCGCACTGAACCGGTGGCAGCCGCCGCCTCGGTCGATCTTGCAGACTTGCCGGAAGCCGCGGTGCAGACTGATACCGACGGCATTGTCATGGCTGCCAACGATCTGTTTCTCGATCTCGTTCACGCGCCGTCGCTCAATCAGGTCATCGGCCGCAACCTCGCCATCTGGTTCGCCTCGTCCGCCATCGACATCCGCGTCCTTTATACCCGCATTCAGGACGAACAGTGCATTCGCGGCTTCTCGTCGACGCTCACCGACAATTTGTCAGGCGAGCGGAGTGTCAGCCTGTCTGTCCGTTTCAGCCGCGAAACCGGCACCGTGCATTTCCTCCTGGTCCCACAGGCAGCGCCGTCTGAGCGACTCACTATCCCATCGCCGGGCGTTCCAGATCAGGCGGAGGGTTTCTCCAGTCTGGTGGGCAAGGTGCCGCTCAAGGATCTCATGCGCGAATCCCTCGATGTGATCGAAAAGATCTGCATCGAGGCAGCGCTTGACCAGACGAATAACAACCGCGCCTATGCCGCAGAAATTCTCGGCCTGTCGCGTCAGAGCCTGTACATCAAGTTGCGCCGCTACGGCCTGGAAGACTATCGACCAGGAAGCTGAGAGCCGAGATAGCACCCGGGCAGCATCTGAGAACAACGCACGCAGTGTCAATTTTAGTTGACACAACCGCGGTGCATGCCTAGCCTTCGTTCATGGCTATCACACCCACCCACGGACCGGTCGCAACCTACCCCTCGGCAGGCGCAGTGCTGGCTTTGCTCAAGCCAATTACCTGGTTTCCGCCGATGTGGGCCTACACCTGCGGGGCCATCGCCTCGGGGGCGCCGCTTTCGAGCCGTCTCGTGCCGCTGTTGCTCGGCATCGTCCTCGCGGGCCCCTTACTCTGCGGCACGAGTCAGGCGGTCAACGACTGGTTCGATCGTCACGTGGATGCCATCAACGAGCCACACCGCGTGATCCCGTCGGGACGCATGCCAGGGCGCTGGGGCCTCTATGTGGCCCTCATCATGTCGGTTCTGTCACTTTGCGTCGCCGCCATACTCGGCCCTTTGGTGTTCGCCGCCGGCACGCTCGGTCTTGTGCTCGCCTGGGGCTACAGCATGCCGCCATTGCGCTTCAAGCAGAACGGCTGGATCGGCAACGGCGTGGTCGGCCTCAGCTATGAGACGCTGCCGTGGATCACTGCGGCGGCGGCGGCCCTGGGCGCAACACCTTCGATGCCGCTTGTGCTGGTCGCCTTGCTCTATGGCATCGGTGCCCACGGAATCCTGACACTGAACGACTTCAAGGCGATCAAAGGCGACATTGAAATGGGCATCAACACGCTTCCGGTGCTCCACGGTCCGCGCAACTCCGCGGTCATCGCCTGCCTTATCATGGGATCGGCACAGGCCGGCGTGATCCTGCTTCTGCTGTATCTGCAGTTGTCGATGGGAGCGCTGCTTGTCGGTGCCCTCCTGCTGGCCCAGGTGCTGTGCATGCCACGCTTCGTAAGAGATCCTGAAGGCAAGGCGGTCTGGTACTCCGCCGCTGGCGTCGGCCTTTACGTGACCGGCATGATGGTGACCGCCGTCGCTTTCGCGTCGGCCATGTCCGCATTGCCGATCACCGGCTGAAGGGGATTGTGATGTCCCAAACCTCCGCAAGTCCAGCAGCCCGCCAGATGCGCAACCAGGGCCTGAGCTGGTTCTCCATCTTGCGCCTGGGTCTCGTACAGGCCGCACTTGGGGCGATTGTGGTGCTCACCACCTCGACCCTCAACCGCGTGATGATCGTCGAGTTGCAGCTGTCGGCCCTGATCCCCGGTCTACTTGTCGGGCTTCATTATGGCGTTCAGATCACCCGCCCGGTCTGGGGCCACAAGTCCGACATTGGCAGCTCCCGTACGCGCTGGATCCTCGGCGGCCTTGCCCTGCTCGCCCTGTCGGGAACGGCGGCGGCAGCGACCACTTTGCTGTTCGAGCAGAACTTCGTTCTTGGGCTGATCACCGCAATCGTCGCCTATATCCTGATCGGCATGGGCATCGGCGCCTGCGGGACGTCGCTTCTGGCGCTGATGGCACTCAAGACGGCGCCTGAACGACGCGCGGCAGCCGCCACGAGCACCTGGATGCTGATGATCGTCGGCATCATCCTGAGTTCTGTGATCACGGGCACCAATCTTGATCCCTACAGCCACCTGCGCCTGGTGACCGTCACCGCCATCACCGGCGCCGTTGCCTTTCTGATCGGATGGGCAGCTGTCGCTGGCATCGAGCGCAAGGCAACACCGAAAGAATACCCGCCAGCCGCACAGGGCGAGGACGTGTCTTTCCGCCAGAGCCTTGTCGATGTCTGGCGAGATCCGCAGGCGCGCCTCTTCACTCTCTTCATCTTCCTGTCGATGCTTGCTTACGCGACGCAGGACCTGATCCTGGAACCCTTTGCAGGCCTATTGTTTGGCTGGACACCCGGACAGACCACGAGCCTTTCCGGCACGCAGCATGGCGGGGTCCTGCTCGGAATGGCCCTGGTCGGCGTTCTCGGTACCTTGTTTGCAAAGCGCTATCCCGCCCTGCCCCGCATCTTCATCGTCGCCGGCTGCCTCGGCTCGGCAGCGGCACTTGCGGCCTTATGTCTTTCAACCACCTTCGCCCCTGCATGGCCGCTCGGCGCCAACGTGTTTCTGTTGGGCGCGGGCAATGGCGCATTTGCGGTCGCGGCGATAGGCATGATGATGACCCTGGCCGGCAATGGTGCTCGCGCCGATCACGGAATGCGCATGGGCATCTGGGGTGCAGCTCAGGCTATCGCCTTTGGTCTCGGAGGCGTTCTCGGTACCATCGTGCTCGACATCGGTCGGCGCATGACAGGAGATGACGCGACGGCCTTCGCCATCGTTTTTGCCATGGAAGCCGCGCTCTTCCTCGCCGCGGCGCTGCTTGCCCTTGTGCTGGCAAGGCCAGAACAGAAGACGCGACCGTATACAACTGATGGCATGGCGATACCGGCAGAGTAAATCACGCAGCCGCCCCAGGGCAGCGGCAAGGAGGCAGGCATGCAAACGGATTACGACGTGACCGTGGTCGGCGGCGGCCCCAGTGGATCGATCGCGGCCGAGCAACTGGCGCGACGGGGATACCGCGTGGCACTGGTCGATCCCCGTAACCGCATCAAGCCCTGTGGCGGGGCCATCCCTTCACGCACCCTTGCCGATTTCGACATCCCGGAAGCCGTGCTCGTCTCCCGCGCCGCCGCCGCAAGGATCATTGCGCCGTCCGGCCGCAAGGTCGAAATGCGTATCGGCGAGCTCGGTTACGTGGGTATGGTCGACCGCTCGACCTTCGACCCCTATTTGCGTGAGCGTGCAGTGTCGGCCGGCGCTCGCCTGCTGATCGGCAAGCTCCAGGACATCAGCACCCGTGACAATGGCACCCTCGACCTGACTGTCGAACCGACCTCGGGTGATCCGCAGGGCGCGCCGATCACGCTGAGAACACGCCTGGTCATCGGGGCTGATGGCGCCAACTCAGCGGTGAGGCGGCTTGCCTTTCCAGCCAGTCGGAAACCGCCATACGTCTTCGCCTACCATGAGATCGTCGAAACGCCGGCGCGGCCGGACCCTGCCCAGTTCCAGCCGGATCGATGCGACGTTATTTACGACGGCCGCATTTCACCCGACTTTTATGGCTGGGTCTTTCCCCATGGCGAACAGACGAGCATCGGCTGCGGTTCAGCCGTGAAGGGTCACAACCTGCGCCTGGCGACGGCAGACCTGCGTCACGCGGCCGGGCTGGGCGATTGCAAGATCATTCGGCGTGAAGGCGCGCCACTGCCTCTGAAGCCGATGCGCCGGTGGGACAATGGCCGCAACATCCTGCTGGCGGGCGATGCAGCCGGCACGGTCGCCCCCTCGTCCGGCGAAGGCATCTACTACGCCATGCTGTGCGGCAGACTTTCGGCAAATGCCGTCGAGCAGGTTCTCCTGACTGGAAAGAGTGCCGCTTTGCGTCAGGCGCGAGAGAGCTTCATGCGCGCCCATGGTCGAATCTTCTGGGTGCTCGGCATGATGCAGACCGTATGGTACCGCAACGACCGTTTTCGGGAAAAGTTCGTTGCCATGTGCGCCGACGCCGATGTCCAACGGCTGACCTGGGAATCCTATCTCAACAAGCAACTGGTGAGACGAGATCCCTTCGCCCATGTCAGGGTCTTCTTCAAGGACATTGGGCAGTTATTCGGCATGGTGGCCAACCAGAAATGATCCAGGCCGTCGATTATCTGTTTCATTCGGGATGGGTCACGGCACTCGCCCTGGCAGTACTCTGGCTGGGCACTACGGCAATCTGCGCGGCATCGAGCAAGCCCTGGACACTCTTCCGTAGCCTGCTTGCCAACGCCCTCTCCGGCAGCTTCCTGTTGCTTGCTGTCGGCGTGGCGCTGACAGACATGGGGGTGATATGGGTCGCCATCCTGATGGCCGGCTCCCTTGTTGCCCATGGCACGGACCTCTGGCTGCGTCTTGTCGTCAGGCCCCAGGATTGAGGCTGCGGACCGAATGATTGAGCATTGCAGCCGCACTGACCCAGACGAGATAGGGCACGAAAAGCAGCGAAGCGAGTGGCGACAGGGGCCAAGAGACAAGGATAAAGGCTGCGATCGACAGCCAGAGAACAGCGACATCTGCCAAGGCCAGATCCATTCTCCGGATACCGAAGAAGAAGAACGACCACAGCGCATTCGCCACCATCTGCACGCCCCAAAGGATCACGGGCAACGCCCAGCCCATCTCGCTCCACACCAGCCAACCGGCATAGCCGATGAACAGGTAGAGTATGGTCCAAACCACCGGAAAAGCCCATTTCGGTGGCGTCCAGCTCGGCTTTCTCAGTCCGTCATACCAGACTCCGGGCTTGAAGATGGCACCGCTCGATGCGGCGGCCAGAACAATGATGACAAAGACGACTGCGGCCATGATCCGGCTCCAACTCTGCTGCGTATTAAAATAGCTTATAAAATATCGCACGGATCAGGAAGCAAGACCGACGGCCGCAGTCATGGGCCGCCTCAAATTCCTTCGACTGGCGGTGGCCAGCCAGACAAGATGCATTTTCCAGTCTACCGTCTTCGCCATGTTATGGGAGGTTTCTTCATGTCGCGAATTCTCACTGCCGCCTGCACCACAGCCATGCTTCTGATCTGTTCCACCGCCTTCGCCCAGGAAGGCGACGTCGCAGCCGGCGAAATCGTCTTTAAGAAATGCGGTGTCTGCCACAACGTCGACAGCGACAAAGCCAAGGTCGGCCCGTCGCTTCAAGGCGTCATCGGCCGTCAGCCGGGCACCAAGGAAGGCTTCAAATACTCCAAGGCGATGACCGACTTCGGTGCCGGCAAGACCTGGGACGAAGCGCTTCTGACCACCTATCTTGCTGATCCGCGCGGCGTGGTGAAGGGCACCAAGATGGCCTTCGCCGGCCTCAAGGACCCGAAGGATATCGCCAACGTCATTGCCTATGTGAAAACCTTCAGCACAGCCCAGTAATTTGTGTCAGCGCCGCCGGATCTCCGAAGGTCCGGCGGATTTCTTTTCAGAAGTGTAAAAAAAAGTTTACAGATCGCGTGACTTCTCCGAATATGCAGTGGTGATACTGCTCCTCTGACAAACAGCTCCCGTACGGCAGCAATGCCTGCGGGCGACGCAGTCGGTAGGACAGGCTCTTGCGTGGGAGGATAGCGCAGTGGGCTTTATTTCGACGAATGCCGGCGTCACTCCCCTGCTCGACCGCATCAGGTCAACGCAGGATCTGCGCAGCCTGGAGCACTTGGAACTGGTGCGCCTGGCCGATGAACTGAGGGCCGAGACGCTCAAGGTTGTTTCGGAAACCGGCGGCCATCTCGGCTCCAGCCTCGGTGTCATCGAACTGACCATCGCCATACACGCGGTCTTCGACACACCCCATGACAAGCTGCTCTGGGACGTCGGCCACCAGTGCTACCCGCACAAGATCCTGACCGGTCGGCGTGAGCGCATGTCGAGCCTGCGCAAGAAGGGCGGAATCTCCGGCTTTACCCGCCGCAGCGAAAGCCCCTACGATCCCTTCGGTGCCGCGCACTCCTCCACATCGATCTCCGCCGGTCTCGGTTTTTCCGTCGGCTTCGATCTGGCCGGAGAAGAGGGACATGTGGTCTGCGTCATCGGCGATGGAGCGATGTCGGCAGGCATGGCCTTCGAAGCGCTGAACAATGCAGGTAGTCTCGGACGCCGTCTGATCGTCATCCTCAACGACAATGATATGTCGATTTCTCCCTCGACGGGAGCCTTGGCCCGTCATCTGTCGCGCATTCGGCAGATCACCGACGCACCCGAAGCAGCCGCAACGGGTCGGCATAATCTGTTCCAAAACTTCGGCTTGCGCTATGTCGGCCCCATTGACGGTCATGACCTCCACACGCTCCTGCCCCTGCTCCGATCTCTGAAGGAGGCCGATCCTGGCCCGATCCTTCTGCATGCAGTGACAAGAAAGGGCGCTGGCTATCATCATGCCGAGGCGGCCCCCGACAAATTCCACGGCGTCAATCCATTCGACATCCTCTCCGGCACGCAGGTAAAAACACCTGCCAAGGCACCCGTCTACACCAAGGTCTTTGCAAATGCACTGATTGCAGAAGCGCGCCGGGACAAGCGCATCATCGGCATTACGGCCGCGATGGCCGCCGGGACTGGTATCGACCTCTTCCAGAAAGAATTTCCAGATCGCTGTTTCGACGTCGGCATTGCCGAACAGCACGCCGTCACTTTCGCAGCGGGTCTTGCCGCAAGCGGAATGAAACCTTTCTGCGCGATCTATTCCTCCTTCCTGCAGCGTGCCTATGACCAGATTGTGCACGACGTGGCACTACAGAACCTGCCGGTTCGCTTCGCCATCGACCGTGCAGGACTGGTCGGCGCCGACGGTCCAACCCATGCCGGTGCCTTCGACATCGGTTACCTCGCCAATCTGCCGAACTTTACCGTGATGGCGGCGAGCGACGAGGCCGAACTTGTGCATATGGTGTCCACCGCCGCCGCCCACGACTCTGGGCCGATCGCCTTCCGCTACCCGCGCGGCGAAGGAACCGGCATATCCCTTCCGGCCGAAGGCCAGGCCCTGCAGATAGGACGAGGCCGGATCGTCGAGAGCGGGCGCCACGTGGCCCTCCTCTCCTTCGGAACAAGACTTGCAGAATGTCTCTCGGCTCGTCGGATGCTCGCTGATTACGGCATCAGCGTCACCGTCGCCGATGCACGGTTTGCCAAACCTCTGGACACCGCCCTCATTGCAGAACTCTTTGCCAATCACGAACTGCTGTTGACCGTTGAGGAGGGAGCGACGGGAGGATTCGGCGCTCTTGTGCTTCATTATCTTGCACAAAAGGGAATGCTGGACGGCCGCACGCGCATCAGAACCCTGACATTGCCCGATCACTTTATCGCTCAGGCAAGCCCTGAGGACATGTATGACGAAGCCCGGTTAACGGCACGCCATATCGCCGGCCAGGTCAGAGGCGTCCTCGCACCGCATGTGAGCGAGGTCATCAACGGCCATACACGTGCCCGAGGCGGACATCAGGACGCGACGCCCCAGGTGCATCGCGCAGAAGACCGAGGTTAACTTCTTTCGCTGGGAGAAAACCGAAACGAAGCAGGCACCGTAATGCCTGGCGAACTAAATTTTAGAATATGATTGGCGACTGATTGCGGATGCAGTAGTGTTCGAGCGGGAAGAAGAAGACCGTCAAGGCCAGGGATCGGGAGGGTGAAATGGCCAACGACAGCAGGAAAGACCCGCCACCTGGCGGGCGGGGAGACGCGTGGGACACGAGGGACGACGAAAAGCCGCCTGCAGAAGCCACAGCCGGTAATCATCTCAGTCCATTCGATTATCGAATCCTTGAGAATGCCATTCGCAAGGCTGTTCCGAAGCTCGTGGGTGCGGGGCATCCGGAGCTGATGGCCGGACGGGCTTCGCGCGCGCTACCGCAGGAAATCGACCTCCAACTGCATCCCGAACTCGATCCTGTGGCGCGCCAGCTGCCCGGCACGGAGAGGGCAATTTCTTTCCGCCAGGCGCTGATCAGCGTACTTATTGATCCTGATCCCCGCGGCCACCGCGAATTGATTGAGGAATTGCAGCGCAGCGGCTTGCCTATGCAGACGCTGGCAATCCAGCTCTTCGCCCCGGTTGCGGCCTATCTTGGCAATCTGTGGTGCACGGACGAGACGGATTTCATGCAGGTTGCCGTAGCCTCGACCCGCATCGGCATGATCATAAACCACTTGTCGCAGAGCCGAAGTGCAGCGCTCAGTGCACGCGAGACGGAGCGTCGGGTTCTCCTGGCACGAACACGAGGTGCAATGCACACCATCGGCGTCTCGATCGTTGCGTCCTGTTTTCGCGACATGGGCTGGGCCGTCGAAGGCGGCGGCGAGCTCGAGCTTGACGATCACGTCTACATGCGCCTCTCGAACGGCCCCTACGACCTTCTCGGCATTTCGGTCGGTCGCGTCGATGAGGCTCCGGAATGCGCCCAGGCGATCCGCCGGATACACTCCAATCGTTATGCGGGAAGCATGAAGATCGCGGTGGGCGGCCCAGCCGTGAAAAAGGACCCGCAGGCGTTCAACCGTATCGGCGCCGACATCGTGGCCAGATCTGCACTGGAAGTGATGCAGTTGGCCGACTAGTTCAACGCAAACGGTAGACCGTGCGTTCCCCTTGGCGCTTTTGCCCCCCAGCGGTGAAGATCTATCTTGGACAGGCCTCTCGACTGCTGAAGCCCGCAGCGGATCTGCAACATCCTCCCTCGCTCCGGCTTCCCCAACGCCTCACCTTTAGTCACATACTGAAAGACCATTGTGGCCTCCCGCTGAAATCCGCTAGAGCACTCCGACGCGTGAGCGGCAGAGTGATAAACATGATCCGGGGGAGAGATCTGATGGCAAAGGGTGCTAAGGATGGCAAAGGCCCCAGCAAGCCGCCCGCTGCCGCCTCTCTTGTTGCCGCCCTCGCCCAGGATCCGCACGCTGTGCGGGAGCCGCGGGCCAACAATCTCGAAATGGCGATCGGCCACGAGGTTCGCACCTATCGCAAAAAATTAGGCATCACGGTCGCCGATCTCGCGGCTGCAACCGGCATGTCGGTCGGCATGCTGTCAAAGATCGAAAACGGCAACATTTCGCCCTCGCTGACAACTCTCCAGGCGCTATCAAAAGCTCTCGGTATGCCGATCACCGCCTTCTTCAAGGGCTTCGAGGAGCCCAAATCCGCGAGCTTCGTCAAGGCGGGCGAAGGCGTCAATCTGGAGCGCCGCGGCACCCGTGCCGGCCACCATTACAGCCTGCTCGGCCACATCGAAAACAACACCTCGGGCGTCATGGTCGAGCCTTATCTCATCACGCTGAATGCATCGTCGGATGTCTTTCCAACCTTCCAGCATGAGGGCATGGAGTTCCTCTATATGCTCGAGGGGGAAGTTGTATACCGCCACGGCGACAGGCTCTACCGGATGGAAGCCGGCGACAGCCTGTTCTTCGATGCGGACGCACCGCATGGCCCGGAAGAACTGGTCAAATTACCCGCACGCTATCTTTCGATCATCTCCTATCCCCATCAAAGATGATTGCCCCTTAGGAAAAATAGTTTCCTGAAGGTTGATCGAGGAGCGTGCCGCTGCTACTCCTTGTTCCACTGAACAAAGGGGTTGTGGCCATGTGCGGCATCGTTGGACTGTTTCTCAAGGACAAGGCACTTGAACCGCGGCTCGGCTCGTTGCTGTCAGATATGCTGATCACCATGACCGATCGCGGACCTGACTCCGCCGGTATCGCGATTTACGGCGAAACGAGCGACGGCAAAGCCAAGGTGACCGTTCAGTCTGCCGCCCCGGGTGCGGATTTTCTGGACCTCGCAGAAGATCTCGCCAAGGCCGGCCTCACAGCCGAGCTCGCCGTAAAGAGCACTCACGCGGTGATCCTGATCGACCAGAGCGATCTGGCGAACATCCGATCCGTTCTGACCGTTGTCCGCCCAAACGTGCGCATCATGGGCTCGGGCGAAAGCGTCGAAATCTTCAAAGAAGTTGGCCTGCCCAAGGATGTCGTGCAGCGCTTTAGCGTTCGCGCCATGGGCGGTACCCACGGCATCGGCCACACCCGCATGGCGACCGAAAGTGCGGTGACCACGCTCGGAGCCCACCCCTTCTCGACCGGTGCCGACCAGTGTCTGGTGCACAACGGCTCTCTCTCGAACCACAACAACCTGCGTCGCGAGCTGATCCGTGAGGGCATGTCCTTCGAGACACAGAATGATAGCGAAGTGGCCGCAGCCTATCTCACCGCGGAGATGGCCAAGGGCAAGGATCTCGGTCAGGCGCTGACCGGCGCGCTTGATGATCTCGACGGCTTCTTCACCTTCGTCGTCGGCACGAAAACCGGCTTCGGCGTCGTCCGCGACCCGATCGCCTGCAAGCCCGCCGTCATGGCCGAGACTGAACAGTATGTCGCGTTCGGCTCCGAATACCGGGCGCTGGTCAACCTCCCGGGCATCGAGACCGCCCGCGTCTGGGAGCCCGAACCGGCGACAGTCTATTTCTGGGACCACGAAAAGACCGCCTGAACCGCGACACTCCGAGAAAGCATTGCGAATGCCAGTCTTCGACCTCTCCCATACTCCGCTTCGAGACCTGAACAGCGCGCTTCACAATCTTGGCGCCGGTTCCAACGACACCCTCTTCGAAGTGGTGAACCCGCGCGGCCATCATGCCGTGGCGGTTGGCATCGACGCGCCCGTGACTGTCGAAGTGAAGGGTTCGGTGGGCTACTATTGCGCCGGTATGAACGACGGCGGCACGGTCACCATCCATGGCTCCGCCGGCCCGGGTGTCGCGGAAAACATGATGTCCGGCACAGTGTTCATCGAAGGTGACGCCAGTCAGTATGCCGGTGCCACAGGGCGTGGCGGCTTGCTGGTCATCAAGGGCAACGCCGCCTCCCGCTGCGGCATCTCGATGAAGGGCATCGACATCGTCGTGCGTGGCTCCATCGGCCATATGTCGGCCTTCATGGGGCAATCAGGCCATCTCGTTGTCTGCGGCGATGCCGGCGAAGCGCTGGGCGACAGTCTCTACGAAGCCAAGCTCTTTGTGCGCGGCACGGTCAAAAGCCTTGGCGCAGATTGCATCGAAAAACCGATGAAGCCGAAACATCTGGCAAAGCTCGCCGAACTCCTCGCCAAGGCCGGGATCACCGATGTGAAGCCGGAAGAGTTCAGACGCTACGGTTCGGCCCGCAAGCTCTACAATTTCAACATCGACAATGCCGACGCGTATTGAGGCGAGGACAGGCCATGAGCTACCACAACCCCTTCACCCCGCCGCGCAAGTCCGCAACCTTTGACGATTATACCCTGGCCGAAATCCGCCGTGCGGCGGCCACCGGCATCTACGACATCAGAGGCGCCGGCACCAAGCGCAAGGTCCCGCATTTCGACGACCTGCTTTTCCTCGGCGCATCCATCTCCCGCTATCCGCTGGAAGGCTACCGCGAGAAGTGCGATACCTCGGTCGTGCTCGGCACGCGTTTTGCGAAGAAGCCGATCGAACTGAAGATCCCGATCACTATTGCCGGCATGAGCTTCGGCGCTCTCTCCGGCAATGCCAAGGAAGCGCTCGGCCGCGGCGCATCGCTCGCCGGCACCTCCACCACGACGGGCGACGGCGGCATGACCGACGAGGAGCGCGGCCATTCCGAAAAGCTCGTCTACCAGTACCTCCCCTCCCGCTACGGCATGAACCCCAGGGATCTTCGTCGCGCCGATGCGATAGAAGTGGTGGTTGGCCAGGGGGCGAAACCCG
Source organism: Rhizobium glycinendophyticum (assembly GCF_006443685.1). Classification (NCBI taxonomy): domain Bacteria; kingdom Pseudomonadati; phylum Pseudomonadota; class Alphaproteobacteria; order Hyphomicrobiales; family Rhizobiaceae; genus Peteryoungia; species Peteryoungia glycinendophytica. The sequence goes on from NZ_VFYP01000003.1 coordinate 379,655, forward strand.
GCGGCGGCGGCATGCTGCTCGGCCAGAAGATCTCCGATCGCGTCGCCAACATGCGAAACCTGCCCAAGGGCATCGACCAGCGCTCCGCCTGCCGCCATCCGGACTGGACGGGCCCTGATGATCTCGAAATCAAGATCCTCGAACTGCGCGAAATCACCGATTGGGAGAAGCCGGTCTATGTGAAAGTCGGCGGCGCACGCCCCTATTACGACACGGCGCTGGCGGTAAAGGCTGGCGCCGATGTCGTGGTGCTCGACGGCATGCAGGGTGGCACGGCCGCGACCCAGGATGTCTTCATCGAACACGTTGGCATGCCCACCCTTGCCTGCATCAGGCCTGCCGTCCAGGCGCTGCAGGATCTCGGCATGCACCGCAAGGTGCAACTGGTGATCTCAGGTGGCATCCGCTCGGGCGCTGATGTGGCGAAGGCCCTTGCGCTTGGCGCCGATGCTGTTGCAATCGGCACGGCAGCGCTGGTGGCCATAGGCGACAACGACCCGAAATGGGAAGAGGATTACCAGAAGCTGGGCACGACCGCCGGGGCCTATGACGACTGGCATGAAGGCAAGGACCCGGCCGGCATCACCACCCAGGATCCGGATCTCGCCGCCCGCCTTGACCCGGTCGCGGCCGGACGAAGGCTTGCCAACTACCTGAAGGTCATGACGCTGGAGGCGCAGACCATCGCCCGCGCCTGTGGCAAGAACAAGCTACACAATCTGGAGCCGGAGGATCTTTGCGCGCTGACGATGGAAGCCGCAGCCATGGCGCAGGTGCCACTCGCCGGCACTAGCTGGTATCCCGGAAAGGGAGGTTTCTAACCACCTGAATGGCCGCATCCGACTCCCACGGATGCGGCCATTCTTCTTTCAACCGATGTGTCTCAATCCATAAAAATAGGGGAACGACGTGACACAGGATCTGGCAGGCTTCGCGAAGGAGCGAGGCATCAAATACTTCATGATCAGCTACACCGACCTCTTCGGCGCCCAGCGCGCCAAGCTGGTCCCCGCCCAGGCCATCTCCGACATGCAGAAGGACGGCGCAGGATTTGCAGGCTTCGCCACCTGGCTCGACCTCACTCCTGCCCACCCGGATCTCTTCGGCATTCCAGACGCCTCGTCCGTCATCCAGCTCCCCTGGAAGCCTGAGGTCGCCTGGGTTGCCGCCGACTGCATGATGGACGATGAACCGGTCGCGCAGGCGCCACGCGTGGTGTTGAAGAAACTGGTCGCGGAGGCAACAAAACTCGGCCTCAGGGTGAAAACCGGCGTTGAGCCCGAATTCTTCCTGATTTCCGCCGATGGCGAACAGATCTCCGATCAATACGACACGGCGGAAAAGCCTTGCTACGACCAGCAGGCGCTGATGCGCCGTTATGACGTGATCGCGGAAATCTGCGACCACATGCTGGCGCTGGGCTGGAAACCCTACCAAAACGACCATGAGGATGCGAATGGCCAGTTCGAGATGAACTGGGAATATGACGACGCACTGAAGACGGCCGACAAGCACTCCTTCTTCAAGTTCATGGTGAAGTCCATTGCGGAGAAGCACGGGCTGCGCGCTACCTTCATGCCAAAGCCCTTCAAGGGCCTCACCGGCAACGGCTGCCACGCCCACATTTCGGTCTGGGATCTCGAGGGCCAGATCAACGCCTTCGCCGACAAGGATATGCCTTTTGGCCTCTCCGCCAAGGGCAAGACATTCCTCGGCGGCATCATGAAACATGCTTCGGCCTTGGCCGCAATCACCAACCCGACGGTCAATTCCTACAAGCGCATCAACGCCCCGCGCACAGTCTCCGGCGCCACCTGGGCTCCAAACACCGTGACCTGGACCGGAAACAACCGCACCCATATGGTCCGCGTCCCCGGCCCCGGCCGCTTCGAACTGCGGTTGCCGGATGGCGCGGTGAACCCCTACCTGCTCCAGGCAATCATCATTGCAGCGGGCTTGAGCGGCCTGAAGAGCGATGCCGATCCAGGTCCGCATCACGACATCGACATGTACCGCGACGGCCACACGGTGAAAGATGCGCCGCGCCTGCCGCTGAACCTGCTCGACGCGCTGCGAGAGTTCCAAAAAGACGCCCCGCTCCGGACGGCTTTGGGCGACGAATTCTCCGACGCCTATCTCAAGCTGAAACGAAGCGAGTGGGATAGCTACTGCGGCCACTTCACCGCCTGGGAGCGCCAGACGACGCTGGACGTCTGACGCATCGGTCAGAAAGACAGGGGGCATATCCGGGATAGCCCCGGATACGGGCTCCTTGCCGTGAGCGATCTGCAGAGAGCCTGAGGCTCACAGAGGCGTCTCAAGCCACCCGACGCAGAGCCGTCGCAACCGTGTGAATGTGCTCCGCTCCAATGCCGCAGCATCCGCCGATCATCGTGGCGCCGGCATCGGCCCACTGGCAGGCGAAACGGGAATAAACATCACCCGTCAGGTCCTGACGCGTGTCGTGCAACCCCTCGTTTGCCGCCTTTTCGTCCGTATCGGTCTCGAAGGCATTGGCATAGACGCCGATCTTGAGGTCGGCGCCTCTTTCGGCGAACACCGCCGCCGCCGTCTCGACCGCATGCTTCATCACTTCCGGCTTGGCGCAGTTGAAGAGCAGCGCCGAAGCGCCCGAGCCGGCGGCCCATTCGGCAGCGGCTCTCACCGTTTCGCCAGACCGCAGCGTCGCCTCGCCGCCTGCCACCTGAGCCTCACCATCGGCAAGCGTGAATGAAATCCAGAACGGCTTCGGATGCGCCTTGATGGCTTCGCTCACAGCCTCACCTTCCGCGATTAGGCTGAGCGTCTCGCCAAGCCAGACATCGATATGCGGCGCCAGATGCTCGACCAGCACCTGGAGATAATCCTGTACGCGCGACGGGTCGAAATTCTCCGGCTCATAGGAGCCGAAGATCGGCGGCAGCGAACCGGCAACCAAGACCTTGCGGTCACTGGCGTCCGCAGCCTCGCGGGCTAGCCGTCCGGAGAGCGCGATCAGATCTGCCCCGTTCTTGGCAAAACGCTCTTCGCCGATGTGGAAAGGCACAAGTGCATAGGAATTGGTGGTGACGACATCGGCACCGGCGGCAATAAATTCCGCATGCACCTGGCGGACGATTTCGGGGCTGTTCATCAGCGCCAGGGCCGACCATTCCGGCTGCTTGAGTTCGGCACCAAGCCGCAACAATTCGCGGCTCATGCCGCCGTCGAGAATAAGGGTGTCTGCCATGGGAATGTCTCCGTCGGATGCGGTCAGGGGGTAAGCGCCTGGTCGAGGTCGGCGATGATATCGGCCGGGGTCTCGAGGCCGATCGACAGGCGGAAGAGCCCGTCGCCGGCATAGGCGCGGTAATCTGCAAGCGGCTCGCCGGTGAGCCGGTAGGTTGAATCCATCATCTCGTCGGTATCCATGAGAACGACGAGGCTGCGCTGATGGCCGAGTGAGAAGGCGTAGTGAGCGACCCGCAGTCGCTCGGCCAGTCGGCACGCCGTGGCTTTCGGATCGCGCGTCCGAAAACCGATCATGCCGCCGAACACGTCCATCTGGCGCTTCGCAAGGTCATGCTGAGGGTGGGAGTCCAGGCCGGGATAGATAACCCGCTCCACCTGCGGGTGGCTCTCCAGAAAGCGTGCGACCGAGAGCGCCGTCTCCGAGGCCATGCGCAGGCGCGGATAAAGCGTGTCGATGCCGCGCATGATCAGCCAGGCGGCGTGGGCCGAGAGGGCCGCCCCCAGATAAACGCCCGCACGACCCCGGATCTGAGCAACCAGTTCCCTGCGGCCGGCTACGGCGCCGCCGAGCGCATCCCCATGGCCGTTGATGAACTTGGTCAGCGAATGGACGACCAGATCGACGCCGAGCGAGAGCGGTCGTGTCGCGACAGGCGTGGCGAAGGTGGAATCCACCGAGGTCAGCACGCCATGGCGTGCGGCAATGGCCGCCAGCGCCTTGAGATCCACGAGGCGCAGGATAGGATTAACAGGGCTTTCGCAATGAATGAGCTGCGTGTTCGGCCGGATCGCCGCCTCGACAAGATCGAGCCGCGCCATGTTGACGGGGGTGACCTCAATGCCCAAATCCGGCAGCACGCGCTGGGTGAGCTCGGCAGCGCCTGCATAACAGACGTCGGAGACAATCAAGTGGTCGCCAGCCTTGAGCAGCGTCAGCAACATGCCGGCAATCGCGGCCATGCCCGTGGCGCTGGCAAGCGCATCCTCAGCATCTTCCAGCGCGGCCAAACGTTGTTCAAGCTGGCGGACAGTCGGATTGGTCCAGCGCGCGTAGAGATAAGGAAGCGATGCCAGATCCTCGACGCCATCGGCGGAAAACGCCCCATCTCCCGGCATCAGCACATTGTTCACCGACATCGAAATGTTCGGCGCGATCGCGCCCGTCCCCGGATCGATCACAAGACCCGCGTCGAGCGACCGGGTCTCGGGTCCCGCAGTGGACGGCAAAGGATGCGTGACGAAGGTTTTGGACATGATTGGTCTTTCAGAGCCGCTCAGCGGCGGATCGGCACCTGGGCCTCAATGAAACCGAAGGCTCGGGTAATCAGGACGGTGAGCACGACATAGAAGAGGGTGACAACGAGCAGCGGCTCGTAAACGAGAAGCGTATCCTGCCGGACCTTGAAAGCGACGGCATAGAGATCCATGACGGTCACCGTGAAGGCGAGCGGTGTCGCCTTCAACTGCAGCACCACCTCGCCGGCGATTGTCGGAAGCGCCGTGCGGATGGCGCGCGGCAGCCAGATGCGACACACCAGCGTGAACCGGCTCATGCCGAGTGCACGCCCCGCCTCCAGCTCACCCTTGGGCACGGAGAGGAGCGCACCACGCAGGACCTCTGCCTCATAGGCCGCATAGTTGAGCGTGAAGGATAAGGCAGCGAAGAAGAAGCCTTCGCGCAAGATCGGCCAGAGAAAGCTGTGGCGCAGCCCGGGCACCATCGGCAAAAGCGATCCGACGCCGTAATAAAGCAGCCAGAGCTGGATCAGCAGCGGCGTTCCCCGAAACACGGTCGAATAACCGCGCGCGAGACTGCGCGTCACTGGTCCGCCGCTCACCATCGCAAAGGCGAGACCGATCGCCAGGATGAAGCCGAAGCCGACCGAGATCACGAGCAGCGCTACCGTCTGGAAGGCACCGTCGAGGAGAAGCGGCCAGTATTTGGAAAGCCAGTCGAAATCCATTGTCTCCTCCCCCGTCAGGCCGTCAACCGCTGGCCCCGGCGCACACGACGCTCGAGCCAGTGGAAGACGAGATTGGAGAGAAGCGTGATCGCCAAATAGAGAATGGCGGCCGCCAGAAAGAACAGGAAATACTGTTTGGTATTGGCGCCAGCGAGCCGCGTGGTGAGCGCCAGTTCCTGATAACCGACGACGGCAACCAGCGCACTGTCCTTGGTCACGGACATCCAGAGATTGGCCATGCCGGGCAGCGCATTGGGCAACAGCGCCGGCAAGGTCACCCGACGGAAGCGGAGAAATGGCGACATGCCGAAGGCGCGGGCTGCCTCGATTTGGCCGGCCGGGATCGCAAGGATCGCCCCGCGCAGCACCTCGGTCATATAGGCGCCCTGAACGAAGCCGAGCACGGCAACGGCTGCGACGAACCCATTGACCTCTACCGGCGGCATGCCGAAAGACTGCAGCAGCCGGTTTAACCCGTCGGTGCCGGCATAGTAGAGGCCGACGATCAGGATGAGTTCCGGCACCGCACGGATGGTGCCGGTATAGAGCTTCAACAGCAGCCCCACCGGCCGGTTGCCGGAGAGCTTGCCCATCGCGCCGAAGAGCCCGAAGACGAGCCCGATGGCGAAGGCGGTTGCCGAGATGGCGACGGTCGTAACGGCACCCGTCAGCAGCGCACCGCCCCAGCCGGGAGGCTCGAGCGCCAGCAATTGCCATGCCGTCATCGGGGTTGTCGCCATCGTCTGTGCGGCCGCTTACTTGCCGTAGATGTCGAAGGAGAAGTACTTCTTCGAAATCTCGTCATACTTGCCAGACGCCCTGACGGCAGCGATCGCGTCGTTCAGCTTGGCCTTGAGTTCGGTATCCTCCTTGCGCAACCCGCCGCCGACGCCGATACCAAGAACAGCAGGATCATCCGCGACATCACCCATATCGGCGCAGCAATCTTTGCCGAAATCCGACTTGAGGAATGCGTCGAGCACGATCGAATCGCCGAAGACGTAGTCAATGCGACCTGCAGCGAGGTCCTGGAAAGCTTCGTCGAGCGTCTGGTAGGTCTGTTCCTCGGCCTTGTCGGCGAAATATTTCTTGTAATATTCCGACTGCACCGTCGACACCTGAATACCGATCGTCTTGCCCTCGACAGCTTCCGGCGTAGCGCCCGGCTCCTGGTCCTTCGGGCCGATGAGCTTGCTCGGTGTGTTGTAGTATTTATTGGTGAAGTCGATGGTCTTCAGACGTTCGTCGGTGATCGACATCGACGACCAGATGACGTCGAACTTCTTCGACTGCAGCGCCGGGATCAGGCCATCCCAGGACAAGTCGACGACCGAGCAGGTCTCCTTCATCTCGGCACAGACCGCATTCATCATGTCGATTTCCCAACCCTGCCAGACTCCCGATGCATCCTTGGCGAAGAAGGGCGGATAGGCCTCATTCATGATGCCGAAGCGCACTTCCGCCTGGGCGGTGACGGCGGTTACGGTAAGTGCTGCACCGGCGAGAAGGAGGGAGATAAGTTTCATGGCGGATGGTCCCCTTAAGTGGATGGAATGCGAATGGATCGGTCAGCCAGCGGCGCGACCGGAAAGACTGCGGGTGAAGTCGCGGCAGCGGGCACTGGTCGGATCGCCGAATACGCGCTCCGGCGGCCCCTCTTCCTCGACGCGACCACGATCGAGGAACATCACATGGGTGGACACGTCGCGGGCAAAGGCCATTTCATGGGTGACGAGCAGCATGGTGCGCCCCTCTTCGGCGAGATCGCGGATGACCTTCAGCACTTCGCCGACCAGTTCCGGATCGAGCGCCGATGTTGGCTCGTCGAACAGCATGACGGCCGGATCGACGCAGAGCGCACGCGCAATGGCGGCGCGTTGCTGCTGGCCGCCTGAGAGAAAGGCCGGATAGGCATCTCGCTTGTCGTAGAGCCCGACCTTGGCGAGCAGGCCCTCCGCCTTCTCGATCGCCTCGCGACGCGGCACCTTCAGGACATGTACCGGCGCTTCAATGACGTTTTCCAGAACCGTGCGATGAGCCCAGAGATTGAAGCTCTGGAAAACCATGCCAAGCCCGGTGCGCAACCGCTCCAACTGCTTGCGATCGGCGGCTTCCAGGCCGCCTTTATTGGAAGGCCTCAAGCGCAACTCTTCGCCACCGACGATGATGCGTCCCTGATCGGGTGTTTCAAGCAGGTTGATGCAGCGCAGGAAGGTGCTTTTGCCCGAGCCTGACGAGCCGATCAGCGAGATTACGTCACCACGCTTGGCCGTGGCGGAGACGCCCTTCAAAACCTCCAGAGGGCCGAAGCTCTTGTGGAGATCAGTTACGTCAAGGGCAGCGCTGGCGGCTATCGTCATCGGGATCCTGAGACATTCGGAGGTGCAAGACCATAGATGGCGATCCGCGCCTCTTTTCCGCGCATTTCTTGCATTCGTTGCAGAATTCCCGCAGAAAGCACCAGAGAACGCTCATGATCAGCACTGATCCCGATCAGCGCACCCGACTGGTCAGGTGAGGCGCAACGCCAGCGAAGGAGACGACGGCCATGGTCGAACAACTGGACCAATTCGATCGCAGCATTCTCGATCTTCTGCAGCGCGATTGCCAGATGAAGGCGGAGGCCATTGCGGACAAGGTGGGCCTTTCTCCCTCAGCGGTCCAACGCCGTTTGAAGCGCTTGCGCACGGACGGCATCATCACCGCCGAGATCGCGGTCGTCTCCCGCAAGGCGACCGATTATCCGATGACCTTCATCACCGGCATGGAGATCGAGCGGGACAATTATGATGCGCTCGCCCGCTTCCGCGCCTGGGCGGACAAGCAGGACAACATCCAGCAGGTCTACTATGTGACGGGCCAGGTCGATCTGGTCGCCATCATCACTGCCCGCGATGTCGAGCATTACGATGACATCAGCGCGCAACTGATGTCCGAAAATCCGCAGATCAAGCGCATGAACACCAACGTCGTGTTGCGCGACATCAAGATCGGGCTGCAGATCCCCATTAAACCCTGAGGCGATGAACTGCCTCTTGGTCCGTCAGCGATCCCGCTCCGGCAGAAACGGCCCCTGCCCCCAGACGATCGACTTTTCGTGGCGCTCGATGATCGTCTTGAGGTCCTTGAAGGCCCCGACGATATGATCGCGGAACTTCCGCCCCGCCGGATTGGGATAGGTCTTGCGCCGCGTGATAATGCCCAGCGTTCGCTCCGGCTGCGGGATGTCGACCGGCACGATCGAGATCTTGTCCTGTCCCTTGAACGAAAAGACCACCGAATGGGGCAGGATGGCGAGCGCATCGGTGGAAGCGACATAGTTGACCACGGAGAGCAGGGAGCCGCCGGAATAACGGATCGCAAGCTCCGAAATCCCAAGAGTAATCAGAATGTTGTGGAGGTCGAGCACAAGCGGCGAGCCCGGCAGCGGCGCCACCCAGGGATAGGTGACGATATCTTCAATTCGCAGCGTGCGCTTGCGCAACAGCGGATGGCCGACCGCACAGGTCAGTACGTTTCGTCCCGGCAAAAGCGGCTGGAACTCGAAATCAGCGCCCAGTTCGGCACTGCCGATCGGCGTGATCGCCATGTCGATCTGGCTCGATTCCAGCTCATTCAAAAGGTCAGGCATATTGCCATAGGATTGCTCGACAAGAATGTCGCGTTCCTTCAACTGAAAGGATGCGATCATCTGCGAGATGACCGCATCCATGAAGAAGGGAACACCACCGACCTTGATCCGTCCCGACGTGCCTGACTGGAAGCTGCGCACAATGTCCACGGCCTTGCGCGAGGCAAGCAGGATCGAACGGCCCTGGATCGCGAGTTGTTGACCGAGTGGCGTAAGCTGCATCGGCCGCTTGCCCGGAATGAACAGCGGCTCGCCGACACGCCGTTCCAGCATCGAGAGCGTGCGCGACACGGCGGGCTGCGTCATGCCGAGCATGGCAGCCCCTTCGGTGACCCCTCCGGTCTCCGCCACGGCCGCCAGTTGTACAAGGTGTCTTTCGTCGATTTTCATAGCAATTTGCTATACCGAACATAAGCAATTTTATCAACAGACACGGGCTTCCGCTGTATGGTCGCACCTGCATGGGGAGGATCCTGCACGAATGACGGGCTGGAGAGATGCGCAAGGCGGACTTTGCGTTTGGGAGACGATCGCAGCCCGTCTTCAGTTTCGGGATGGTTCCTGGTGTTTCGTGTCTGCGGATCCCGCTTGTCCGCATGACGGCATTTGGAGGAGGAACGCATGTCATACATTTCGGGCTATCATCACCTTACGCTCAGCACAGACGGGGCGCAGGAGGACTATGACTTTTACACCAAGACGCTGGGCCTGCATTCGATCAAGCGAACGGTCCTCTTCGACGGCGTGATCCCCGTCTATCATCTCTATTATGGCGCCAAGAATGGCGACCCCTCAACCATCGTCACCACTTTCCCCTTCCGCAAGCCCGGCATTTACGGCAAGCGGGGCACCAACCAGTCGAAGATCATCCAGCTCTCGATTCCCCTCGGCTCCTCGGAATTCTGGGTCAATCGCTTGAACGAGCGTGGCATCAAGGCTTCGATGAGCAGCCGCTTCGGCATTACCCGCGTTTCGCTCGCCCATCCCTGCGGCATCGATCACGAACTGGTCGAAAGTCCGGCCGATACACGTGAGCCGATCACCAACGAACGCCAGGGCATCGGCCCCCATCACGGCATCCGGGGGATTTATGGTGCCGCTGTTGCCGTATTTGACCGCACCTCGATGGATGACTTCCTGACCATTGCCCTCGGCATGAAGAAGGAAGCGGACAGCGAGGAAGGACTTATGTTCTCGGTGCCGAATGCCGGCGGCCCTTCCAGCATGGTCGAAGTCCTGCACGAGCCAACGGGCCCCCAGGGCACCTGGACGCTTTCGGGTGGCACCATCCACCACCTTGCGCTCAACACAGGCAACGAGGAGAACCAGCTGAAGCTGAAAGCTCACATCGAAGGGCTGGGCTTTACCGACGTCTCCGACCAGAAAGACCGCAACTACTTCAAGTCCTGTTATGTGCGCTCGCCGGGCGGGGCACTCTTCGAGATCGCATGGTCTGTCGAGGGCGGTTGGGCCAAGGACGAACCGGCCGATGCGATCGGCTCGACACTGGTTTTCCCGCCTTGGTTCGAAGATCGCAGGGAAGAACTGATCGCCGGCCTCGAACCTGCAAACTTCTAAGAGGGGGAGATGCCGGCATGGCAAAACATGGCGAGCCGCATCGCTTCGGGGTTTCACCGGCCGAGGCTGAGGTCCTCTGCGTCTTCGTGCATGGGCGCACCCAGTCGCCCGAAGACATGCTGGAACAGGTAATCGGACGGCTGTCGGCAGGTCGTATTGCCTATTGCCTGCCTCGGGCGGAGGGCAACAGCTGGTATGCAGCCCGCGCAACCGATGCCCTCAACGACGGCACAAGGGAGGCGCTCGGCGCCTCTCTCGACCACCTGCATGGACTGGTCGAGGACCTGCGCCATGCCGGCGGCCGTGAGAAGCCGCTGGTGATCGGCGGCTTTAGCCAGGGCGCCTGCCTGTCGCTGGAATATGCGATGAAGTTCGGCCCGTGGAACGGGGCGATGGTCAACCTCACCGGCTGCCGCGTGGGCCACTCCACCGACGATCGACCGTGTGCCGATCTCGACGGCATGCCCGTCTATCTGACCGGCTCGGACCTGGATCCATGGATCCCGGTCTCGGCATTCGCCGAAGCTTCGGAAGCGCTTGGGAGGGCGCGTGCGAGGCTGAGATGCGAGCTCTTTCCCGGACGCACCCATCAGGCATCCGAGATGGAGGTTGCAGCCCTCGACGCCATCCTGACGGACCTTGCAGTCGGCAGCCGGCCATTTCGCCGGGTCGCCGCCTGAAACCAGACAACAATGGGGAGGACAGCATGATCACGCGCAGAACGCTATTGAAGACGACCGCCGCAGGAAGCCTTGCTTATGGCTTCGGTGGTCTCGCGGCCCCGGCCATCGCCCAAGGAGCCAAGATCAAGATCGGTTACGTCAGTCCGCAGACGGGGCCGCTGGCGAGCTTCGGGGAGAGCGATGCCTATAACATCGCCTCTTTCCTTGCGACCGAGGCGGGCAAGAACTTCGAGGTCATCGTCAAGGACAGCCAGTCTAATCCGAACCGCGCAGCGGATGTCGCCAAGGAACTGATCCTGTCGGACGAGATAAACCTGATGCTGGTGGCATCCACACCGGAGACCACCAATCCCGTAGCCACCACCTGCGAGGCGGAAGGTATGCCCTGCATCTCGACCAAGGCGCCGTGGCAGCCGTGGTTCATCGGCCAGCAGGGTAATCCCGGAGATCCCACCAGCTGGAAACCCTTCAACTTCGCCTATCACTACTTCTGGGGTCTCGAAGATGTCATCGCTGTCTTCACCAACATGTGGAGCCAGCTCGACACAAATAAGAAGGTCGGCGGCCTGTTCCCCAACGATGCCGACGGCAATGCCTGGGGCGATCCCAATGTCGGGCTGAAGCCGGGGCTCGCGCAGGCTGGCTACGACCTGCTCGATCCCGGCCGCTACCAGAACCTCTCGGATGATTTCACCGCCCAGGTCAACGCCTTCAAGGCGGGCGGCTGCGACATCATCACCGGTGTCGTCATCCCGCCCGACTTCACCACCTTTTGGAACCAGGCCAAGCAGCAGGGTTTTGCACCCAAGGCGCTCACAGTTGCGAAGGCAATCCTCTTCCCGCAATCGGTCGAGACGCTCGGTCCGGCAGGCCACAATCTGTCGTCCGAAGTCTGGTGGTCGGCCCAGCATCCGTTCAAATCGTCGCTGACAGGCCAGAGTGCTGCGGAGCTTGCCGCCGACTTCACGGCCAAGACCGGCCGCCCCTGGACACAACCGATCGGCTTTATCCATTCGCTGTTCGAGATGGCGACCAATGTCATGGGCCGCGTCAATGATGTGACAGATGCCGATGCCATCGCCGCCGCCATCGCCGCCTCCAAAGTCGACACCATCGTCGGCCACGTCGAATGGAATGGCCAGGGTGTGCCGCCCTTCGCCGCCAAGAACGTCACGAAGACGCCGCTGGTCGGCGGCCAGTGGCGCCGCAAGGACGACGGAAAATTCGACCTCGTCATCGTTGACAATAAGACGGCACCAAACATCCCGGCAGCCGGCAAGATGGAAGCACTGAGCTGACGTGATGCCCCTGGAGCGAAACTGTGGTGCCGGGCGAGCCCGGCATCTTCGCGTGATCCGGTCGACTCAAGCGACATGACTGCAACACCCGGCCAATACGGTATGTGTGCCATGCGTCATAGTCCTTGCCCGGCGCGGTGAGACTGCCCTATATGGCCCGATGACGACTGATTCAAAGATATTTGTCGGCCTGCGGTCGACCAAGAAGAAGCCTGTAGCACATCGCGTCGAAACCGGCCCGAAATGTCAGTGGGACGGATGTGAGAAGCATGGCGCTCACCGCGCACCCGTTGGTTGTGATGCCGATGGCCTTTACCTGCTCTTCTGCCAGGAGCATGTGAAGGAATACAACAAGGGCTACAACTACCAGACCACCCTCTCCGATCCGGTGACGGCCCGCTACCAGCGCGAGGCCGCAAGCGGAGCCCGCGCGACCGTTGGCACCGCGACGACACAGTCGAAGGAAATACCCCTGCCGCTGAAGACTCGCTCCGGTACGGCCAAGGCGATCAACGCCCGAAAGAGCGCCGCCCAGCGTCAAGCAGCGGCAGCCGATCTGCAGCGCCGCAAGCTGAAGGTTCTCGAAGCCAAGGCCTTCGAGACGCTGGACCTCTCACCCGATGCGACACCGGAGGAGATCAGGCGTCGCTACAAGGAACGGCTGAAGATGCACCATCCGGACGTCAATCAGGGCGATCGGGATTCGGAAGACAAGCTGCGCGCCTCCATCGACGCCCACAAGATCCTGAAGCTGAACGGCTTCTGTTGACCCTGCTACCGCAGGGCCGTCAAGGCCTTGGCCGCAACCGGCTAGATTATGACGAATAAGCTTACCCGCGCTGTTTGAGGGCAGATCGCGCGGCCGCTTGTCGCCGCCTGTCGCGATAGGCGACAAATTGCGTGTCGGCGATGACCCCGGCAAGGATGACTGCGCCCATCACCGCGAAGTTGAGTGACGACGGGATCCCGAGCAGATTCACGAGGTTCTGCAGCTCCTGCAACAGCACGACACCGAGAACCACACCGACTATCGACCCCTCGCCGCCTCTGAGCGAAAACCCGCCGAGAACTGCGGCCGCGATGCCGTAGAGCTCGTAGAAATTCCCATGCGAGGATGGCTGGACGGACTTGGTATACATGGCGAAGAACACCGCAGAAACGCCGGTGAGGAACATGCAGAGCATGTAGGCATGGAGAATGACCCGCCGCGTATCGATGCCGGAATAGCGCGCAGCTTCCTCGTTCTTTCCCACCGCCATCAGATGGCGCCCGAAGACGGTTCGGTGCAGCAGTGCCCAGGCGAGGACGGCGAAGACAGCAAAGGCGATGACGGAGTGCGGTACGCCAGCCGTGCGTCCGACAAACAGAAATTCGAGTGCGGGCATATCGGTGCCAAAGGTGAACCCGGCAGTTCCGTCCTTCGTGTAGAAGCGGGCAACCCCGCGATAAATCAGGAGCCCGCACAGGGTCACGACGAATGGCTGCAGTTTCAGCCGGGTGATCAGCCAGCCATGCAGGAGCCCGATGACCACAGACAGCAAGAGGACCACGACCAGCGCCACCGGCCAGGCAACACCATAGGAGGCGATGAGATCGATGAAGATGACGCCGAGGAGCGCGATGACAGAGCCGATCGACAGCTCGATCCCAGCCGTGACGATGACGAAAGCCTCAGCGATTGAAAACAATCCGAACAGCCCAATCAGGTTGGCGGTGTTCGCCAGATTGATCGGCGACAGGAATCGCGGATTGACCAGCGCGACCACTGCCCCAACTGTGAGGACGAGAACCCCAAGCCCGATGTCTTTTTTGTGCATCTGCTCTTTCCTCTATTCGACGGCGAGCCGCAATATGGCTTCCTCGCTGACATCTTCCCGATCAAGCACGCCGGCAATGACGCCACGGCGCATGATCGCGACACGCGTCGAGACACCGATGACTTCTTCCATGTCTGAGGAGATCATCAGGATGGCGGCCCCCTCCGCCGCCAGCGTCCGCATCAAGCGATAAACTTCGGCCTTGGCGCCGACGTCGATACCCCGTGTGGGTTCATCAAGAATGACTAGCCGGGGTTTGAGCCCGAGCCATTTGGCCAGCACCACCTTCTGCTGGTTGCCGCCCGACAATTCACCAACGGGTCGGTCGAGCCGCCGGGCCTTGATCGACAAGCGTTCCCGAAAGTCCTCCGCTACCCGCAGCTCCGCGCCCTCATCGATGAAGCCGTGCCGGGTGACGGCGTCCAACCTTGGCATGATGATGTTGCCGGCGATGGAGAAGTCGAGAAACAAGCCTTCCGTCTTCCGGTCCTCCGGCACAAGGCAGATCCCTGCCGCGATTGCGGCCCCAACGGAGCCAGGCTCCACCAACCGCCCGTCAATCTCCACCTGTCCCGAGAGAACCGGATCGATCCCGAACAGTGCACGGGCAAGCTCGGTGCGCCCTGCCCCGACCAATCCGGCAAGTCCCATAATTTCGCCGCTGCGAACTTGAAGATCGACAGAGGCATCGGGATAGGTCTGTGTCCGCAACCCGACCGTCTTGAGGACGACCGGCCCCTCTTGCCGATCCGGCGGCACGTAGAACTGCTTTACATCGCGACCAATCATCAGGCGCATCATGGCGTCCTTGTTGATGGCCTCCCGCGGCAGTTCGCCGGCGTTGCACCCGTCCCTCAGACCGACAACCCGATCCGCCACCTCCTCCACCTCGCCCAGACGGTGGGTGATGAACAAGACGGCGACCCCTTCGTCGCGAAGCCGGCGGATGACCGCGAGCAGCCGCTGTGTCTCCGACAATGTCAGGCTGGAAGTCGGCTCATCGAGGATCAAGAGGCGAACGTTGATCGACAACGCCTTGGCAATTTCCAGCAATTGCTGGTCGGCGAGCGACAGCTCGGAGACGGGTGTCGATGCGGTAAAACGGGTTCCGAGCAGTTCGAGCAGCGGGCGGACACGGCTTTCCATCGCCTTGCGGTCGAGAAAGCCAAAGGGACCGCTCCGGATTTCGCGCCCCAGAAGCACATTGCCCGCCACGTCGAGATTGACGAAAGGGTTGAGTTCCTGATGAACAAAAGCAATGCCATACGCGACGGCCGCTGCCGGCGTCATTTGCATGAGAGGCAAACCGTCGATAATGATCTCGCCCTCGTCGGGCGCGATCGTTCCACCCAGCACCTTCATCAGCGTCGATTTGCCGGCCCCGTTCTCGCCGATTAGACCGACGACCTCGCCGCCGCGGATCGACAGCGACACACCGTTGAGCGCAACGGTACTCGCATAGACCTTGGTGATACCAAGGAGATCGAGGCAGATAGGGGTGTCTGGGGACATGCAGAAACGCTCCTCGGCAGCGGGCGACAGGTCTGCGCGGATGACATCAATCCGCGCAGACCGGCAGTATCAGCGGCACCGGATCAGCCCCCAATACGTTCCTTCAGCTGTTTCTCGAAGGCATCGACATTGGCCTTGTCGATCACCTGCGTCGGCACGATGATCAGCCCATCGGCAGGGACCTGCGACTTGTCACCCTTCACATAGGCCGCCATCAGCTTCATGCCCTGATAGCCCCACTGATAGGGATCCTGGACGACCGTTCCGGCAAAGCTGCCTTCACGGACTGCACCCAGCGTGATCGGGTCCTCGTCGAAGGCGATGACGGTGATGGCACCGAGCTTCCCGGCAGCCTGCAGGGCCTCGTAGATTTTCGGCGGGTTGTAGGAATAGAAGCCGACCATGCAGTCGATTTCAGGATTTGCCGCCAGCACGTCATCGACATTCGAGCGGGCGCGGGCAAAGTCTACGTCATCGCCACGCACGTCGACCAGCTCAATACCCTTGCCGTCGACAGCCTGACGAAAACCGTCGATGCGTTCCTTCGCATTGTCGGCTCCGAGGAAGCCGACAAAACCCATACATTTTCCACCCTTGGGCAGCGCCTTCACCGCGATCTCACCCGCCTGAATGCCGGCCTTTGTGTTGGATGAGCCGAGATAGGCGATACGCTTCGACTGCGGCGCGTCGCTATCGGTGGTGAACAGCGGAACTTGCCCGGCAATCTTGTTGAAAGCGTCAACCGAGTTCTTCGGGTCGACCGACGAGATCATGATCGCATCCGTGCCGGCGGCGACAAGATCGTCCATCAGTGCGTTCTGCAGAGCTGCGGTCCCCTGGGCCGGATAACGGAACTGCAGGTCGAAATCCGGAAGCTCGGCTTGCGCTGCCTTGACGCCGGCTTCCGCCAGTTTCCAGAAGTCGGAAGCGGCATTGACGACGAAAGCGAGTGACTGTTTCTCCTCGGCCAGCACCGGCGAAGCCGCGAGCGTGAGTGCGGCCGCAAGGGCTGTGATCGATAGTTTCTTCATCTTATCCTCCCGCAACCCTATCCTTGGGCTGCCATTAAATTGAGCGGCAGCACGCAGGGCCGGCCCCTCTCGGACCGTCCGCATGCCGAACGAGTTGACCAGAGGGCGTGACCCTCTGGTCCTTAGATCAGTTGTCTTTGCAGAAGCCGGGATCTTCGGTGTTGCAGACGTCTAGACCGGTGAACAACGGGTCCTCGACCTTCTCGCCCTTGATCAGCTGGATCATCACGTCGGGCGCCTTGTAGCCCATTTCGAAGGGCCGCTGACCGACCTGTGCATGGCTTCGGCCGTCGCGGAATGCCTGTGTCTGCGGCGGCAATGTGTCACCGGCCACGATGATCAACTCCTTGGACTTCAGCTTGTCCATCACCTGGTCGGTGACCTGGGTATAGGCCTGCGGTGCAAACTGCGCCCAGCCGCCGATCAGGATGAAGGCATCAAGATCCGGATGCGCCGTGAACACGTCCGACATCTGCTGGTTGGCAAGATCCGCTTGGTCATTGGTATAAACAGGGCAACCTTCGATTTCCGTCCAGCCGTTCTGCCCGGTCAGACGATCGACATCCTTGGCGCCTGCAATCGTGTCGCGAAAGCCCTGCGCGCGCGCATTAATGTTGGCGGCCGCGACATTGCCGAGCTGTAGGCAGACGGACCCGCCATCGGCCTTCAGCTTTTTCGCCTCCTCAGCCATCTTGACACCCATCAGGTAGTTGTCGGTGCCGAGATAGGTCTTGCGCAGGTCATGATCCTTTTCGAGGAAATCGGCGTCGACAGTCATTACAGGTACGGTCGGCGCGATTTCGCGAATTCGGTTGGCCATGGCAGGCGCATTCGACGGCGAAATGGCAATAGCCGCCACCCCACGGCTCAGGAGATCATCGACGATCTGCACCTCGCCAGCCTCATCGGCCGAAGACGCAGGACCAGTATAGAGGCACTCGTATTCACTGTCGGGATTTTCCGAGAGCCACTTCTTGCAGCCGAGATTGATCTGCTCGAAGAATGGGTTGTCGAGACCCTTTACGACGATCGCCAGCGTCTTCTTGCCCTCGGCGGCACTTTCGCCGGCAAGCGCCATAAGAATTGGTATTGCAGTGAATGCCAGACAACGCATTTTCATTGCTGTTTTCCTCCTCCAAATTGCCGGCGAAAGCCCTCCTGCTCAGCCGGGATACCAGACGATGCGCGGGTCATCCGCCGCGCGCTGATAGGTCCAGGCTCGCTCCACGAGCCCGTCGAGATCGATTTCGGGCCTCCACCCGAGGATTTTTCGTGCCTTGGAGTTATCGAGCCAGTTGCTGTGGAACGATGTCTCTATGTCGGCAGGCTCCAGGCCACCGACCGCTCTCACACGTTCCGAGACGCGGCCGTAATCAACCGGCTCGTTCATGGCGATGTTGAATAACTGACCGAAAGCTTTGGCGTTATCGATCGATGACAGGATGGCGCGGACAAGATCGTCGACATGGATGAAGCTCCGCTTCAGATAGCCCCCTTGAGCATCGCGCATCACCGGAAAACATCTGCCCTCACGGAGCCGTTGATGCCGTGCAGGATCAAGCAACGCCGACCAGGGCGGGCCGCCGAACTGCTCTTCGCCGAGGGCAAAGGCCTGGCGAAAATCGTCCTTTTCCATGATCCAAGGCGCCCGAAGCGTCGTCCAGTTGAGCCCGGACTGGATGCCCACCTGCTCGATCATGACCTCTTCCAGCACCTTCGTCAGCGCATAGGCACCCGGATAGGCTTTGCGCGGAGACTGTTCGGTGATCGGCTCCGGATAGTCTTGAAAGATGTGGCCAACAACGCAGTCGCCGCTGAGCAGGATAAATTGTCTGGCATCGCCCTTGCGGCAAAAGTGATCGAGCAGGAGATAAAGCCCCTTCAAGGCCACATCGATGGCCTGATCCGGCGTTTCCTTGACCGCCGCCAGATGCAGCACATGCGTCACCCCCGAAAGGGCCACCGAAACCACATCGGGGTCTGCCACCGACCCTTTCACCACGGACAGCCGATCGCCGGCCTCGATCACCCTGTTGTTGCAGAGCGCCACGACACCCCAACCGGCAAAACGCGGCTCCTGCAGGAAGGCGGGAAGGAAGGCCTGGCCCACCTTTCCGGTGGCGCCCGTGACAAGCAACCTCATTCAACGCCTCCCTTGGTTCTTTCATTCCCTGGTTGCTCGAATTAATATTTAGTAATAATATTAAGTCAAGCATCATTAATACCGGGACTGCCGCTCGCCGCCTTCGCAGCGTCCACATTCTGATGCGGGAGGAGAAAAGGATGGGGGAGGACCGCGCATGTCGCGACTAAAACTATATGGAATTTCAAAAAGTTATGGGGCGATCCAAGCACTATCGTCGGTGGCGTTGTCGATCGAGCCAGGGGAGGTTCTGGGGCTGATGGGGGATAACGGTGCCGGCAAGAGCACCCTGGTAAAGATCATCGCAGGAAACTTCCCACCCACCTCGGGCGAGATCCTGATCGATGGAAGACCGGTGAGCTTCTACAACCCCCGGGACGCGCAAAAGGAGGGCATCGAGGTCGTGTATCAGGACCTCGCCCTCTGCGACAATCTCTCAGCCGCTTCGAATGTCTTCCTCGGTAGAGAGGCAACAAAGCGCCTTGGGCCGTTCCGCTATATCGACTACGGCCACATGAATCGCGTCGCCGGCGGTCTGTTCCGCCAGCTGAAATCGGAGACCCGCCCGCGTGACCTGGTGCGGCGCATGTCGGGCGGCCAGCGCCAGGCCGTAGCGATTGCAAGAACTCTGCTCTCAAAGCCGAAGATCGTCATGATGGACGAGCCAACGGCAGCAATCTCCGTTCGCCAGGTGGCCGAAGTCCTCGACGTTATCCGACGGCTCCGCGATCAGGGCATCAGTGTCATCCTGATCAGTCACCGCATGCCCGACGTCTTCGGCGTCTCCGACCGCATCGCCGTCCTCCGCCGCGGTGAACTGGTGGCCAACAAGAGGGCCGCCCAATCCTCACCTGAGGAAGTGACCGGCCTGATCACCGGCGCCATCGAAACTGCATGAGGAGAGGATGAACCGATGACCACACTGGAAGACGTCATTTCACGCAGCGAACACCGAAACTGGCTGTCGCGGATCGCGAGCCTGCAACTGTTCTGGGTGTTTCTCGCTGCTATCCTGGCCTGCCTTGCTCTCACTCTCTTGACCGACGCATTCGCCAGCGAACGCAACCTCTTCAACGTTGCGCGCAACTTCGCCTTTGTCGGTATTATTGCGATCGGCATGACGGCAGTCATCGCATCAGGCGGCATCGACCTCTCAGTCGGATCGTCAGTGGTGCTCAGTGCCATGGTAGTCAGCGTGACGATGGCAGCAGGCGCCCCATTCCTGCTCGCTGCCGTCATGGCACTGGGCGCAGCCCTGCTGGTCGGCCTCCTGAACGGAGTTCTCGTCGCCTATGCGGGCATGCCGCCCTTCGTCGTCACCCTTGGCACGTTGTCCGCCGCGCGCTCGCTTGCCATGGTGCTCTCCGACAACAAGATGATATGGGACTTCGGCCCCGACCACAACATCCTGATCTGGGTCGGTGGCGGATCGACCCTCGGCATCCCTCACCCTCTCTACGTTCTCGCGGCACTGACGCTGATCATGTCCCTCTCCTTCAAATGGACCCGCTGGGGACAACATCTCTTTGCCATCGGCAGCAGCGAGAACGCGGCTCTGCTCACCGGCATTCCGGTCCGGCGCATGAAAGTCAGCATCTACATGTTCTCCGCCTTCACCGCAGGACTTGCCGGCATCCTGATGGCGGGCTGGCTCGGCAGCGTCACAACAAACCTCGGCCAGGCCATGGAACTGACGGTAATCGCGGCAGCCGTTATCGGCGGCGCCAATCTGGCGGGCGGGGAAGGCAATGCGCTGGGAGCCGTCGTTGGCGCACTGTTGATAGAAGTGATCCGGAACTCTCTGATCCTGTTGGGCATCTCGACATTCTGGCAAGGAATGTTCATAGGTACATTCATTGTAGTTGCCGTCGCCTTCGACCGAGTCCGGCTGTTCAGGTCCTGACAACCGTCAAGCGCCTCGGCAACCACGGTGTTCGTCATGGAGAATGCCTTGAAACCGACGATGATGGATGTGGCGGCACTGGCGCGCGTATCCCAGGCGACCGTGTCGCTCATTCTGAACGGCAGTTCCGGTGCCCGCTTCAGCGAATCCACCCGCAAACGCGTCTTCGATGCTGCCGAGCAGTTGGGTTACCGCCTGTCGAACAAGTCGGCTACGCCGGCCAATACGGGCAGCCGTGTCATCGTCTTCGTCGTCGATGAACTGACGACCGACCCGTGGATGGCGATGGCCTTCGAAGGCGCCCGCGAGAAGGCACTGGAGCTGGGGATCATCGTCACGTTGGGCGTCTTCCGCAAGGGCGAGGATCCTGACGGTGGGATCTTCTCCGTCTGCGATGGCCAGGTGCTGGTCGGCTATATTTTCGGAACCATCCTTACCCGCAAGATCGACCCGCCCGAGCCGCTGTTCCGCGCGCCCTCGGTACTCGTCAACTGCTATGACCAGCAACGTCGCCTTGCCTCCATCCTGCCCGGCGACGTCGCCGGCGGCCGTGCCGCTACCGAGCGACTGATCGCCGCCGGGCGCAAACGGATCGCGCTCATCAATGGCCAGGAAGGCCTCGACAACCCGCGCGATCGTCTGCGCGGTTACAAGCAGGCGCTGGCGAGCAATGACATCACCTACGATCCGAACCTCGTCCACTACGGCAACTGGGAGCCTTCCTCCGGCTATGAGAAAACCCACGCGCTGATGAAGCTGCCGGAGCCGCCGGACGGCATCTTCTGCGCCAATGACCTGATGGCTCTTGGGTGCATCGATGCGCTGAAGGAGCTTGGAAAATCCATCCCCGGAGACGTATCCGTCGTCGGCTTCGACAATCGCGACATCGCCCAGTTCACCATGCCGCCGCTCACCACCTTCCATTTGCCGATGTTCGAGATGGGCGCCATGGCCGTAGAAGTGATCTCCGACATCACGGGCGGACTGAACAGCTCACACGACCAGCTGAAGGTTGAATGTCTGCTCGTCGAGCGCGAGTCCGCCTGATCGGCTGCAGCCCGCAGGACCGCAGCCGCTCCGGTCAGGTCGGCTGCAGCCTGAAGTCGGCGCCTTCCGGCAGAAGCTGGCCACCATCGACGACAATGGTCGTACCGGTGACATAGCTCGCATCGTCGGACGCGAGAAAGAGGAAGGCATTGGCGACATCACGCGGCGAGCCGAGACGGCCGAGTGGAATGGCAACCTGCATGTTCTCGATGAAGGCGGCACTACGGTGCAGCTGGATGGCCTCCGTGAGAATATTGCCCGGCTCGACGCCGTTGACCGTGATGCCGTAGCCCGAGAATTCCAGTGCCGCTGCACGAATGAAGCCATTGATGCCGGCTTTGCTCGCCGAGTAATGGCCGTGTCCAGGGCTGGTTACATGCGGCCCCGTGATGGACGAGGTAAAGAGAATGCGGCCGGAGCCCTGCGCCTTCATCGGCACGAGGGCCGCTCGGGCTGCATTGAAGCAGCCGCGCAGGTTCACCGCCATGACGCTGTCCCAGTCCTCCGGCGCCGTATTCTCAATCAGTTGCCAGGGATAAATGCCGGCATTCTGAACAATGATGTCGAGACGGCCATGAAGTTCCACCGTGAAGGCGACGGCAGCAACCGCGTCATCCATCTTTGAGATATCGGTGCGCACGAAAGCGGCGCCGATATCGTCGGCGGCAGCCTGCCCCTCCTCCGCCTCGAAGTCGGCAATGACGACCTTGGCGCCTTCTTCCACGAAGCGCAGCGCAACCGCCTTGCCAATGCCGCGCGAAGCACCAATGACCAACGCCACCTTGTCTTTCAATCTGTCTGTCATGCGAGCCTCTGGCGGAGCCTTTGTTTGAAGGTGTCGAGGAGGACGGCGGCGAGCACGAGGAAACCGTGGATCACCTGGGTATAGTTGGCGGGCAATCCCATGAGATTGATCGCGGTATTGATCGACGCGAGCAGCAGCACGCCGGCATAAACGCCAGGAAGCGCACCGACGCCGCCTTTAAGGCTGACCCCGCCAATGACCACCGCGGCAAAGGCGTTGAACAGCAGTCCGACGCCGAGATTGGCTGTGGCTCCGGAGGTGCGGATTGCCAATAGCCAGCCCGCAAGCCCCGCAATCGCACCCGCCATCACAAAGGCAATGATGAGGTTGCGGGTGACACGGATGCCGGCGCGAAAGGTAGCCGTCTCGTTCCCGCCGATCATGATGAGATGCCGGCCGAACGGCGTCTTCGCCATCATCACCGAGAAGACCAGAAAGCAGCCGATGGCGATCCAGGCCGAGAGCGGAATGCCGGCGAAGCGCTCGATGGCAAACCAACGGATCGCCGGGTCGAGGTCCTGGGCTGATCGCCCACCCGAGACCGCCAGCACGATGCCGCGCACCCAGATGAAAGAGGCAAGCGTAATGATGAAAGCGCTCATCTTCAGCTTGACGACGAGAAAGCCGTTGAACAGGCCGATAAGGGCGCCGATGGCGCAGGCAAGCAGAAGCGAAACCGGGATCATCAGCCATTCGGGCGAAAGCTTGATCCCCATGCCGATGCCGGCGGAGCAAAACAAGATACCAACCGCCATCGCCGACAGCGCCGCCACAGATTCCACCGACAGGTCCATATGTCCGGTGATGATCACGAGCGCCAGCCCGATCGACATGACGCCGAGCACGCTGGAGGCTTCAATGATATTGGTGAAGATGCCGATCTGGAAATAGTTCGGGATCAGGGCCGAAAACAGCGCCAGAACCACGATGAGCATGAACCAGACGAGATTGTCGAGGATGAATTCAAGAGTGATACGGCTACGAGGGTGCATTGCGGCCAATCCGTTCTGAGCAAGGAGGTGGTCCCGGGGCCCTCGGACCCCGGGTGCAGTAGTCGTCTTACTTGACGGATTCGACCGTGCCGGCCGGCGGCTTCATGTTGCCCCAGAAGGCCGGATTGTCGACATTCTCCTTGGTGATCGCAGCGCCGGGGATCTTGATGTTCGGTCCCCAGGCCTCGATCGTCACCACGCCCTTCAGACCGAGCACATCATATTCGCCGGCCTTGATTTCCTGCTTGGCCACGATCTTGTCCATGAACATGGCAATGGCCGCAGCCTGGGCATACAGCGGCTGTTCGACTTCGGTGTTCAGCCAGCCCTTGCGGATCAGGTCGAGACCAACAGGCGCGCCGTTCGAGCTCATCATCATGACGTCACCCGGCTTTTTGCCGGCAGCTTCGAGCGAAGCGACAGCCGCCACCGATAGATGAGCGGCATGCAGGAAGATCAGATCGATGTCGGGGTTTGCGAGCATCTGGTCTGCAACGATCGTGCCTGCATTGCTGGCCTCCCACTGCAGGGCGGGAACTGAGATGATGGTGACGCCCGGAAAGGCCTTCATCTTTTCCTCGAAGCCCTTCTGTATATCGAGCGTATACGGATCACCCGGGTCGCCCAGCACCTGCAGGATCTTGCCGGTGACATCACCCTTCTTCGCCTTCAACATGGCTTCGGCCTGATCGGCAGCCACATGACCGATCTCGATCGTTCCGGCAACGGAGGTGAAGTCGGACATCGTGGAGGTCACCTGACGGTCGAATTCGACCACCGGAATGCCGGCAGCCCTCGCGGCCTCGATGGAGGGCTTCAAGGCGTTGAAGTCGACGGCGGCAAGAATGATCGCACTGGGTTTGAGGGCGATCACGTCATTCATCTGCGATTGCTGCGCATCCGTCTTGTTGTCGGCATTGAGCGTCTTCATCTCGTAGCCGGTCTGCTTCAGGAACATTTCAAGAGCGCTGACGGACCCGGTCTGGAATTCGTCGAGCAAGGTGGGGACGAGGTAATAGACGACGCCTTTGGATTGAGCGGCGGCGGTCGTGAGCATCGATAAGCCGAGCACCAATACGCTCAGCAATGTAAGCATCATTCGCTTTATCATTGTTCTCTCCAGTTTTGGCCGGACCCCTTGTCATTCTTTACCCACCGGTCCGGCGCCGGTGAGGGCTTGCCCTGTGATCATTTCGATCACTGAATCCGGGCTTGTCTTCGATGTCTCGACATCGCCGGCGACAACGCCGTGGCGGATGACGACGATACGATCAGCGACCTGGAAGGCCTGCTGCATGATGTGCGTGATAATAACGACGCCGATCCCCTGGCTCGCGACGTGGCGGATCATGTCCAGCCCGCGCCGGGTCTGCTCGACGCCGAGGGCGGCAAAGGGTTCATCGAGCAGAAGCAGCCGGCCGCCCCAATGGGCGAAACGGTTGAGCTCAATCGCCTGACGCTGGCCGCCGGACAAATGCTCGACCTTGGTGCGCATCGAAGGAATGCGGGTGCCAGCACTGGTCAGGGCCTTTGTTGTGATCTCCTCCATGGCACGCTCGTCGAGGAAGGGAATGCCGGCGATCTTGCGGGTGACCTCCCGCCCCATGAAGAAATTGGCGACCACGTCGACATTGGTGCAGAGCGACAGATCCTGATAGACGGTTTCGATGCCGACAGCCTTGGCCTCGGCCGGGGTCTTTGCCTGATAATCCCGTCCTTCGAAAAGCATGCGCCCGGACGTCGCCTGCAGCCCGCCGGAAATGATCTTCACCAGGGTGGACTTGCCGGCGCCATTGTCGCCAAGAAGCGCCACCACCTCGCCTTTGCCGATGGAGAAACTAATGCCCTTTAGGGCCTCGATCGCCCCGAAATTCATGCGGATATCATCCAGGACAAGCAGTTCCTCGGTCATCAGGCAGTTCCCTTTTCTATTGGTTCAAACATTTGCCCATGGCGCGGTGACAGGACGCCGAACACCGCAAGCGCGGCCGCACCGCGCAATGCCGAATGATGGCAGTCGCTCGCCATCACGACACGAGGAAGCGCCCGGTTCGCACGGGCCGAAACCGAGTTGTCCAGGCTCTCGCTGAGCGTTGCGAGCTGATCGAGGAAAGCGTGGGGCGCGAGGCCGCCGAGCACGATCGTCTCCGGATCGAAAAGATTCTCAATGATCCGCACCGCACTGCGGAAGAAGGGAGCAACCTCCGCTACCCATTCCTCTGCCGGCAGACCGCGGCGCTCGAAGGCATCGAGGGATAGGTAACGCTCAAGGCAGCCGCGATTCCCGCAGGGGCATGGTTCGCCATCGGGAACGGCTGGAATGTGCCCGATTTCGCCGGCATTGCCCCAGGCCCCGCCGACCACAGCGCCGTCATGCATCATGGCACCACCAAGACCGACGCTGAAGAACAGGTAGTAATAGTTCGAGACCTGCTGGCCGAGCCCATAAAGCTGCTCGCCAAGCGCGGCCGCTGCCATGTCGTTCTCGATAAAAGCCGGCAGACCGGTGGCATCGGCGAGGTTTTGCCGGATGTCGACATCTTTCCAGCCGGCCATGGTGGTTGAGCCGACGAAGCTCATGGATTCGACATCGAATGGACCGGGCATCGCCAGCCCCGCCCCGAGCAGCCGTCCGCAACGGGGGCTCGCCTTGAGCTGCAAAGCCATTTCGCCAATGATCGCGAAGGCCTCGTCCGGCGGGACGTTCACCACATCGTGCCGCACATTCTCCACCACGTCACCCCTGAGATTGACGAGCGCCGCCTCGATCCCGAGCGGCGTTACGTGGATACCGAGCGCATGGCCACCTTCCGGATTGATGGTGAGGGTCGACGGGGGAATACCCCTCCCCTCGGGGGCCTTCTGCACCGAGAGAACCAGCCCCTCGTCTTCGAGCTCCCGCACGATCGTCGACACGGTCTGGACAGTGAGGCCGACGCTGCGTGCGATGTCGCCACGGGTGACAGGGCCACGCAACCGGATCGCTTCAAGCACGATCCGCCGGTTATACGGCCGTCCTGTCTCCTGATTGGTACCCCGCAACGCCATGGCTGCCCCTCTTGTTTTCAGGAGAGTGACAGCGGGATTTGATTTAGTCAAATCATTTTCAAAAAAGACTTCGAACGCTGAATAATGTTGCTGAACGGATCAGGAGAGGATGAATGAGGGCTCGTTAACTTGACCCAAAGCCGGCTCAGACAGGAAGTTCTTCAGTCTGCATGCCGACGGAGCGTCTGATTGAGACATAAAAACGCGCGTCGATGCGGCCCTCGCGCACAAGTGTAAAAGCAAGCCGGCGATGACTGTCCTTCGCCACCTGGCACGACGCACGGGCCGCAAGATCGGCGGCTTTGATGGCCAAAGGCACCTCGGTCTGCGAGGTAGAAGGTGCCGCGCAATATGCTTGCGCGATCCCGAAGGAGGTGAGGAGGCGCTCGCTCCGGCGTGCTACGCAAGTTTTACGCAGCAGAGACATGCCGCACGCCCCTTCGCAGCAACATCTCAGCCTCCCGCTGGTCTCAGCGAAGGTTCCTGATGCTCTCCTTTTGGAGGCAATGTCTGCTTCATGACATAATCAATCCGCCGTCGACATTGATTGTCTGACCCGTGATATATGCCGCATCAGCCGACGCGAGGAACGCAACGAGTGCGCCGACTTCGGCGGGAGTTCCAGCGCGGCCCATCGGAATGCCCTCAACCCATTCGGCCATCAGTTCACCCGGACCATAGTCGCCCAGCATCTTGCCCCAAACGCGGTCGTTATAGTCCCACATTTCGGTGTGGATGATGCCCGGGCAGATCGCGTTGACGGTGATGCCTTCCCTGGCCATTTCCTTGGCGAGGCTCTGGGTCAGGCCGACAACGCCGAACTTAGAAGCCGCATAATGGGGGGTGTAAATGAAGCCCTGCCGCGCCTGGCCGGACGCCGTGTTGATCAGTCGTCCTTTCGTGCCACTCGCCCGGAACCGCGCGATAGCCTCCTGGCAGCACAGGAAGACGCCCTTCGTGTTGACGTCGAGATTCAGATCCCACTCGCGCTCGCTCAGATCCTCGACTTTGGCAATAGTGATAACGCCGGCATTCTGGACGGAGACGCTGAGCGGACCGAGCCGCGCTTCCGCCTCCCCGTAAGCCTCGCGGACGGCAGAGGCGTTCGTGACGTCGAGCTGCAGCCCGAGCACCTGCGCACCCGTATCCTCGGAAAGTCGCAAAGCTACATCGCCAGTGTCGGCTTCGATGGCCGCAATCGCAACCTTCGCCCCCTCTTCGGCAAAGCGGCGGGCAATGCCCAGTCCAATGCCCTTGTTGCCGCCGGTCACGAAGACGGTCTGTCCGGAAAAACGCTGCATGGTCTCACTCCTCCTTGATGCAGCCGATCCGACACTCCGTCCCGAAACAGAGATCAGGCGATCAGACGGGCCGCTGTGAACTTGTCTGTTACGAGCACATCGATGATGCCCATCCTCAGGGCACCGGCGATCGCCTCGGTCTTCGATTCTCCGCCGGCCAGCGCCATCACGCGGTCGGCCTTGCGCAGATCCTCGAGTGAGATGCCGATGACGCGCTCGTTGAGCGGGGTTTCTACCGGTTTGCCGTCTCGGTCGTAGAAGCGGAACGAGATTTCACCGACGGCCCCTGCATCATGCAGCATCGCCATTTCCTGGCGCGAAAAGACGTTGCCGGACCGCGCCAGGAGCTCGGACGGCTCGACGGCGCCGATACCGATGATAGCAAGCGTCAGGCGGCCAAAGAGATCCATGGTGCCTCGCACCACCGGGTCGGCGAGCATCACGAGCTTTGCTTCGCGCGAGGACGTGATCCCCTGGACAAGCAGTAGGCGCGGCTCGCCGCCGGTCAGCTTTGCCAGTCGCGCGGTCAGCTGGGTGGCATGCGTCTGCACCGAAGCCTCGCCCATGCCGCCCAGAATCTGCACGATGTATTTGGCGCGGCCGCTCTTCAGCGGATGAATGTTGTCGACCATGCGCAGAAGCGTCTGGCTCCAGCTGGAGACGCCGATGATCTCGTCCTGCTGGAGGGTGACCTCGACGAAATGGGCCGCCGCCTCGCCGATGCGCGCCATGATCGCACCGTCGCGATCTTCCGAACAGTCGATCACGATCGCCTCAGTCAGACCGTAACGTTCACGAAGTGCGGTCTCAAGATCGGCGAAGGTCCCAGGCGGCGGGATGATCGTCGTGCGCACGATCCCCTCCATCTCGGCGCGCTTCAACATCCGGGAAACGGTCGCCTGAGACATATGCATGATCTCGGCGATCTCTGCCTGTCGCTTGCCCTCCGCGTGGTACATCTGCGCGACGCGGGCGATAAGTCGAAGCTCGTTGAGGCGTCCCATGGTCCCTCCGGTGGTGAATTTTTATTCACCCATAGATGAAGTCACGGGAACGGTCGAGCGGAAGATTGCGTCCTGCCATGTGGCGAGACGGGTCGCGGTGTCAGAGGAGCCGGGTTTGAGAACGGCGGTCTTACGCGGCAGGGCCCGAATGGCCTCCAGATCCGGCCACAAACCAAGCGTCAGGCCGGCGAGATAGGCGGCACCGAGCGCTGAGGCTTCCGCCGCGTCGCACTGGATGACCGGATGGGCGAGCATGTCGGCCACGCACTGCATGAGGAACGCGTTCTTGCTCGGGCCCCCATCAACGAACAGTCGCCCAAGCGGCGTCGGCGACTGGGAGGCCATGGCCCTGAACACGTCATGAACTTGGAAGGCAATCGAATCCGTGACGGCCCGGGCCATCTGCGCCCGCGTCGTGTTGAAGGTGATACCGGAGAAAAGCGCGCGCGCATCCGCCTGCCAATGAGGGGCGCCGAGGCCGACGAAAGCCGGTACAAAGCCGGGCACTTGTGGCTCGGCTGTCTCGGCGAGATCGATCAGAGCCTGAACATCGGGCAGACCGAGGATGTTGGCCATCCAGGGCAGAGAGGCGGCGGAAACGAGGATATTGCCCTCGAAGGCATAGGTTGGCTTGCCGGCAAGCGACCAGGCAATCGTCGTGGTAATGCCGTTTTGCGGCGCGATGAAGTACGGAAGCGTCGTCATGATTGACGATCCAGTCCCAAATGTCACCTTGCCGTCACCGGGGGCGAAGGCACCATGACCGAAAAGAGCCGCATGGCTGTCGCCAATCGCGGCGGCAATCGGGACCCCGTCTGCAAGGCCCGGAACACCGAGCGTTTCGCCAAAATGCGAGGCGCTGTCGCGGACCTCCGGCAGAAAGGCCTTCGATACGCCGAAAAGATCGCAGAGTTCGTCGCTCCAGACCTTCCCATTCAGGTCG
Organism: Rhizobium glycinendophyticum; assembly: GCF_006443685.1. Classification (NCBI taxonomy): domain Bacteria; kingdom Pseudomonadati; phylum Pseudomonadota; class Alphaproteobacteria; order Hyphomicrobiales; family Rhizobiaceae; genus Peteryoungia; species Peteryoungia glycinendophytica. Next base: position 409,586 of record NZ_VFYP01000003.1, read on the forward strand.
AGAAGCTGGCTCCTTGCGGCGTTTGAGGCGTCGCAGGCATGCACCTTGCCACCAGTGAAGCAATGAATGAGCCACGAATCAATTGTGCCCAGCCTGAGCGGACGGCCGGACGGCGCACGATCGAGCAGCCATTTCATCTTGGGGCCGGGGAACATCGGATCGATGGGCAGGCCCGTCAAGGCTTCGACGCGGCCGGAGTGACCGGCGGCATTGAGTTCGGCACAGACCGGTGCGCTGCGGCGGCATTGCCAGCTGACGACGGGGCCGAGCGGCTCTCCGGTTTCACCATCCCAGATCGTGACGGATTCGCGCTGATCGGAAATGGCGATCCCGGCGATGGCCACCTTCGGTGCGGCAGCAAGACACGAGCCTATGGCCTCCAGCACGGACTGCCAGACCCGCTTGGGATCCTGCTCCACCCAGCCCGGCTTCGGATGCGAAATGCCGACGGGCGACGAACTGCGGGCGAGTATCTCGCCATCGGCCGAAACAAGCACGGCCTTCGAATTCGTGGTTCCCTGGTCAATGGCGAGAATGGCGGTGATCATGTCGGCTCCGGATACTGGAAAATGCCGCCGAGACGTCAACGGCGGCATCCAAATTGAGGTCTGCAGCCGTCAGCCGCGGCCGCTCTTGCGCGCCAGAAGTTCCTCAGCCGCATTGGCCATGGCTTCCGGCGCCATGCCGAACTCGTCGAGCAGGAACTCGGCGGAGCCGGTCGGGGCGAAGATGCCGGGCACGCCGAGGATCTTCATCGGCACGGGCGCTTCTGCGACGACGACTTCCGCCACGGCGGAGCCCAGACCACCATAGACCGAATGTTCTTCCGCCGTCAGGATGGCGCCGGTCTCGCGTGCAGCCGCGACGATGCTGTCCACATCGATCGGGCGGACAGTCGCCATATTCAGGACACGGGCTTCAATGCCGCGGGCGGACAGGATGGCAGCGGCCTTCATGGCGCGATGGGTCAAGGTGCCGTTGGCAATGAGGGTTACGGCATCGCCATCGCGCAACAGGTTTGCCTTGCCGGGCTCGAAAACATGGCCGGCCGGCAGGAGGTCCGGTACGCCGACGCGCGACAGGCGCAGGAAGACAGGTCCCTCATAACGTGCCGCCCATTCAACCGCCGCTGCGGTTTCGATCGAGTCGCACGGTGCAATGACAGGGAGGTTCGGCAGCACCCGCATCCAGGCAAAATCCTCGATGGAGTGATGGGTCGGGCCAAGCTCGCCATAGGCCATGCCCGAGGAGATGCCGACGAGCTTCACGTTCGCGTTCGAATAGGCGATGTCGGCCTTGACCTGTTCGAGCGAACGCCCTGTCAGGAAGCAGGAGGCGCCACAGACGAAGGGAAGCAGGCCGCCATTCGCGAGGCCGGCACCGACGCCGACCATGTTCTGCTCGGCAATGCCCACATTTACCAGGCGGTCCGGCCATTTAGACTTGAAGCCACCGAGCTTGGAGGAACCGACGGAGTCATTGCAGACGGCGACAACCCTGGAGTCCTCGGCGCCGAGACGCTCAAGCACGGCGACGAAGGCGTCGCGGCAGTCATGCAGCTTTTCGGTCATGGTCACGGCATTCATCACAGCACCTCCGAGAGTTCGGCCAGGGCAATCTTGTATTGTTCAGCATTTGGCACCTTGTGATGCCAATCCACCTTGTCCTGCATGAAGGAAATGCCATGGCCCTTGTTGGTGTGGGCGACGATGCAATGCGGACGTTCGGAGCGATGCTGCAGCGCCGGGACGATTTCGGCCATGGCGTTGCCGTTGATCTCCGAGACATCCCAACCGAAAGCCTTAAGCTTGGAGCCGAAAGGCGCCAGGTTGTTCGTATCGCTGAGCGCCGCCCCCTGCTGGAACCGGTTGTGATCGATGATCAGGGTCAGGTTGTTGAGACCAAACTGGGCGGCAGATGAAATCGCTTCCCAGTTGGAGCCTTCCTGCATCTCGCCGTCTCCGGTCAGCACATAGGTGTGATAACCGGCACCGGTCAGCTTCGCAGCCTTCGCCATGCCGACGGCCACGGGCAGACCATGGCCGAGCGGCCCTGTGTTGGTCTCGACGCCGGGAACCTTGTTGCAGTTCGGGTGCCCGTTGAGGCGAGAATGCGGCTTCAGGAAGGTCGATATCTCCTCTTCCGGAAAGAAGCCACGTTTCGCCAGCGTCACATAAAAAGCCAGGGCCACATGGCCCTTCGACAGCACGAAACGGTCGCGGGCGGGATGCTTCGGCTGGTCGGGCCAGATCCTCAAAACCTGAAAATACAGCGCCGTCAGGATGTCGATCGCCGACATTTCGCCACCGATGTGGCCAGCGCCCGCTTCGTAAACCGCCTGTACATCGCGAAGGCGTATCTGCCTTGCAATGCGGTCGAGATCATTCGGCTGCATGGAAACCTCATTGTGAATAAATATACCGCGTATCATATAATTGCACCTGATGAGGGCGTGTCAAGCCGTTTGCCGCCAATTAAATCTGCACAAAGCAGTCATCTCCGTGGTTGACAGGCGCCGGAAGCCTGCGCTACGAATTTACACACAGCAATGAATATTTATGCCGTCTTGATAAAGATGGTCAGAATGGGAGGATTGGATGTCGGTTTCTGCGACAGACCAGGAGCGAAGTGCGGGAGCGAGCGCTTTGTCGACTTTGAAGGGAACGACCGGTCCATTGATCGGGCTGATCCTCCTGTGCATCTTCCTGTCATTTGCGACCGACAAGTTCATGTCGGCGCGCAATCTGCTGAACATTCTCGACCAGATCACGGTCCTTGGGATCATGGCCGTCGGCATGACGATGGTGATCCTGATCGGCGGCATCGATCTCGCCGTCGGCTCGGTGCTGGCACTCACGATGATGGTGATGGGCTATCTGGCCAATCAGGTGGGTCTGCCGCTGCCCGTTGGCATCCTGCTCGCGCTATGCGTTGCGGCCGGGACAGGAGCGATCTCCGGCCTGCTGATTACGGCGCTCGGCGTACCGGCCTTTATTGCCACGCTGGCCATGATGTCGGTGGCGCGAGGCCTTGCGAACATGATCACGGACGGCCAGCAGATCGTGGGCTTCCCCTCGTGGTTCAGCCTGCTCGCCTACACGCGCTTCGGCGGGTTCCTGACGCTCACGGTCGCGGTCATGCTGGTGGTCTTCGTGCTTGGCTGGATCTATCTGCGCTACACCTCCGGCGGCCGCACTCTCTATGCAATCGGTGGCAACCAGGAGGTCGCCCGCCTCGCCGGGATTCAGGTCAATCTGTACACGGTCGGCGTCTATGTCATGTCCGGCCTGCTCGCCGGCCTTGCCGGCGTCGTGCTCGCCATGCGGCTGGACTCGGTTCAGCCGACCGCCGGCGTCTCCTATGAGCTCGACACGATTGCGGCCGTCGTCATCGGCGGTACGAGCCTGAGCGGTGGCAAGGGCGGCATTCTCGGAACCATCATCGGCGTCCTCATCATCGGCGTTTTGCGCAACGGGTTGAACCTTCTCGGTGTCTCGCCCTTCACGCAGGCCGTCGTCATCGGCGTCGTCATCGCACTCGCAGTCGCCGCCGAAGCCATCAAGAGGAAGTGACGCTTCGGTCACGCATCCAGTTTGGCGGGAAACCGCCAGTTCAACGCCGGGCAGAATGCCAGGCAAAAACTTCGGTCCTGCGATGGTAGCAGGGTCCCGAAACAACGGAGGAGATCTACCATGAAACTCAAGAGCATGATCCTGGCCGCCGCAGCACTGGCAACGACTGCCCTCATCCCGCTCGGCGCATCCGCCGCCGACGTGAAGAAGATCGGGCTTGCTGTCTCGAACCTGCAGGCCGACTACTTCAACCAGATCAAGATCGGTGTGGAATCCTATGCCAAGGAGAAGGGCATCGAGGTCATCACCGTCGACGCGAAGAACGACAGCGCAACCCAGGTGAGCCAGGTGCAGGATCTTCTGACCCAGGGCATCGACGCCTTCATCTACATCCCGGCAGGTGCTGCCGCTGCAGCCGTTCCGACGCGCCTCGCCAAGGAAGCCGGCATCCCGGTCGTCAACGTCGATCGCAACGCCGACGACGCTCCCGGCGACACCTTCATCGCTACCGACAACGCCACTTCGGCCTATGAAGTCTGCAAGCACATTATCGGTCTCGCCGGCGGCAAGGGCAAGATGATCATGATCCACGGCCAGAAGGGCACGACACCTGAGGTTGAGCGCACCAAAGGCTGCATGAAGGCGATCGGCGAGAATTCCGGCGTCGAACTGGTTGCAGAACAGTGGAGCGAGCAGTGGTCGCAGGCCGAAGGCCTCAACATCGGCCAGAACCTCCTGCAGGCAAACCCCGATGTTTCGCTGATCTTCGCCCAGGCTGACGGCCTGGCCCTGGGCGCAGCTCAGGCTGTGAAGGTATCGGGCGTCTCGCAGCGCGTTTACGTCGGCGGCTTCGACGGCGACACGACCGCTCTGCCAATCCTCGCAGAAGGCGGCTTCGACGCCACGGCGACCCAGCAGGTCCGCGGCATCGGTCGTCTGGCCGTGGACAGCGCGATCAAGCTAGCTGCCGGTGAAAAGCTCCCGGCCGAACAGCTGCTTCCAGGCTTCCTCACCACGCCGGAGAACGCTGCGAAGTTCGTCGCAGAGCACCCCTGATCCCATCCGGAAGACAGCGCCATGACTGCCAATGACCTCCCTCCCATCCTCTCGCTCCGGCAGATCCGCAAGGTCTACGGATCGCTCGAGGTCCTGCACGGCATCGACCTTGATGTGAGAGCGGGTGAAGTCGTGGCGCTGCTGGGTGAAAACGGCGCCGGGAAATCGACCCTGTCCAGGATCATTTCCGGCGCCGTGCAACAGACATCCGGCACCATGACGTGGCTCGGCGCGCCTTATGCGCCAGCCACGCCACGTGACGCCATGGATGCAGGCGTCGGCATGATCCATCAGGAGCTGAAGCTCCTGCCGCAGTTGTCGATCGCCGAGAATGTCTTCGTCGGCCGCTATCTCAAGAAGGGTGGGCGCATCGACCGGCAGGCCATGGAAGAGCGCGCCTATGCCGGCCTGCAGAGGCTCGGCCTCGACGTCTCCCCTCGCCGTCTGGTCGAAGGTCTTTCGACAGCCAAGCAGCAGCTGATCGAGATCGCCAAGGCGATGACACTGAATGCCCGGCTTCTGATCCTCGACGAACCCACGGCAGCGCTGGGCGGCGAGGAAACGCAGCTCTTGTTCCGCCAGATCGAACGGCTGAAGGCCGACGGCGTCGGCATTATCTACATCTCCCACCGTCTGGAGGAAATCCGGCAGATTGCCGACCGGATCGTGGTCATGCGCGACGGCGCCAAGGTGCAGGAATTCGACAGTGGCGACGTGCCCGTCCGCACGATCGTCGAGGCCATGGTCGGTCGGTCGCTCGACCGCATGTTCCCTGCTGTCCCTGTCCCGGCCGACGAGGTGATGCTCGAGGTACGCGGGCTTTCCTCCCCATTGGGCACCTTCCGTAACATCGATTTCGCGGTGAAGCGCGGCGAGGTGTTCGGGATTGCAGGCCTCGTGGGTGCGGGCCGGACCGAACTCGTGCGAGCGATCACCGGCGCGGACCCCATTGCTTTCGGCGACGTGGTGCTCGACGGCAAGGTCATCACGCCGCGCTCCCCCCGGGATGCGATCCGCAACGGGGTGGTTCTCGTGCCGGAAGACCGAAAGCTGCAGGGCCTCGTCCTTGAGCATTCGATCACGGAAAACATCGGCTACGCCAATTTCGATGCCGTTTCGAAGACCGGATGGATCACATCGAAACGTCTCCGGGCGTTTGCCGACAACTATATCAAAAAATTCGGTGTAAAAGGCCGCGGCGAGCAGAATGCCGGCGAGCTTTCAGGCGGCAACCAGCAGAAGGTGGTTCTCGCCAAGTGGCTCGCGCGCAACCCGAAAGTCGTGGTTCTCGACGAGCCGACCCGCGGTATCGATGTCGGCGCACGCTCATCGATCTACGACACCATCATGGACCTCGCCCGCCAGGGCATCGCCGTCATCGTCGTCAGTTCAGATCTGGAAGAGGTGCTCGGCGTCTCCAACCGGATCATGGTGATGGCACAGGGAAAACAGGCTGGCATCCTTGACCGCGCCGATGCGAACGACGTGTCGGTCATGGAACTCGCCACCATCTGATTTGCAGGAGAACGACCAATGCCGGACATGACTTTGAACGCCCCGAAACTCTTCGATCTCGCGGGCAACGTGGCCCTGGTGACTGGGGCCGGCAGCGGCATCGGCCAACGGATCGCGATCGGGCTTGCCCAGTGCGGTGCGGATGTGGCCCTTCTCGACCGTCGCACGGATGACGGTCTGGCGACGACCGCGCGTCACGTGCAGGCGGCCGGTCGCCGCAGCATCGAGATTGCCGCAGACGTCACCCAGTCCTCTGCCCTGAACGACGCGGTCGCCCGCACAGAAGCCGAGCTTGGACCGCTGACACTCGCCGTAAATGCGGCCGGCATCGCCAATGCCAACCCGGCCGAGGAGATGGAGGAGAGCCAGTTCCAGACGATGATGGATATCAACCTGAAGGGTGTCTTCCTCTCCTGTCAGGCGGAAGCGCGCGCCATGTTGAAGAACGGCCGCGGCTCCATCGTCAACATCGCCTCAATGTCGGGCGTCATCGTCAATCGCGGCCTGAACCAGTGCCACTACAATGCCTCCAAGGCCGGCGTCATCCACATGACGAAGTCCATGGCGATGGAATGGGTCGGGCGCGGTATTCGGGTCAACACGATCAGCCCCGGCTACACGGCAACGCCGATGAACACACGGCCCGAAATGGTGCATCAGACGAAACTCTTCGAGGAGCAGACGCCGATGCAACGCATGGCAAATGTCGATGAAATGGTGGGCCCGGCAGTCTTTCTGCTCTCCGGGGCCTCCAGCTTCGTCACGGGCGTCGACCTGTTGGTCGACGGCGGCTTCTGCTGCTGGTGACCATCCATCGAGACAAGGCCTCCCAAGCCGGCGCGGTGCGCGAGCACCGCGAACCCTATCTGGGCCAACGGCTGAATATGCCACCTTGACGTAGGGCGACACATGCAAGCCGCCGACTTTCGCGCAAAATTCAAACAAGCTTCTTGCATCCAGGGAGCGCTCCACACCAGCAGGTCTCGATCAACGAGGCGATGATTGGCCCGTTGTCAATGTCCCTCGAATGCGCTTCGGCATCTTCGTGGTCGCCGCCATGGGAACCGGTCTCGCGGGGGCCATTTACTACATGGCGCAACTGCGCATCTCGCCCAGCAGCGGCTTCGACCCCTATTGGTCTTCGATCTGCATCTTCATCGTCATGGTCGGCGGCATCGGCCGGCTGGAGGGACCGATCGTCGGCGCGCTGCTCTATTTCTTCGCCACGCGTCTCTTCGGCCATTAGGGTGCAAGCTACATGATCGTGCTTGGCCTGCTCACGCTGATCATTGCGCTCTTCTCGCCAAGCGGCCTTTGGGGCCTCTCCAGCAGAGTTCGCGACTGGCCCTGGTTCCCGGTCGGTCACAGCCTGGACTATTCTGGACCGCCTGTGCGGGGTCCGAACCATATTCCCTGACCCACTTACGCAGGACATTCTCATGAACATCCAGATCGCGAGATGCCTGCGCAACGCCGACCCCACGCTCTCGAACCAATCTCACCGCCTCAAGCTTGGACTCGCGGCTAAACTTCCTTCGTTGCATCCATGCGCTCCAGTTTCATTGGAAACACCTTAACTCGATGTTCAAGAAACCGGCAGCAGGCCAGATTACAGCCGCGAAAAATTATTGACGAGCGGAACAAGCAGAAGCTTCAGGCCGAATTGCGCGACGTCGCCAAACGGCAAGACGTGATCGCAGCGCAGATCACCCAGCGCATCATGAATGGCCAATCGCCCATCGACGCCTTCAACCGCATGCTTGATGAACTGCAGCAACGCAGCTCCGAGATACAAAGTGTTTTGTCAACCGCAACGAAGAAACGCACCGGGCCGGCCAAAACATTCACCATCAGCCCGAGTCTTTATGCAAATACCATTGAGGCGTTGACCTACATCGCGCGGACCGGCAACACCGAACATGACGCTGTCCAACACCACTTCAATTTTCTTCGGTCGTTGGTTCAGAAGATCATCATCACTCCCTCAAGCTACGGCAAGGCGGCGGAGCTCTCCATCATCGGCCTGTTGGCCACTATCCTCGCTTTGATGCGGGCGTTTGAGGAATACAGTGCCGGAATCAAAGAGCGGCATAGAAACGCATTCGTCCGCCGTTTTAGGGCGGGTGAGTTCAAGGCAATGGTGGATCAGGATGTGCTGGCGCGCCAGCTGACCGGGGAACTCGACACGGAGGACAAAAAACAAGAGCTCCTGGCGGCTTACGCGGAGGAGCTTCGAAGTGTGTCGTGC